>CAZBSU010000109.1:0-6829 GCA_964494745.1 uncultured Planctomycetales bacterium
AACCCGGGCCGTGGTTTTGTTGGTATGCAATTTCACCCCGACGCCGCATCAGCACTACCGGATCGGGGCGCCGCATCCGGGCCGTTGGGACGAGATCCTCAACTCGGATGCGCGGGCCTATGGGGGCAGCGGCCTGGGTAACGCCGGCCAGGTTCAGACCGAGCCGATCCCCTGTCACGGTCGCGAGGCATCGCTGTTGCTGACCCTGCCGCCGTTGAGCGTGCTGTATTTTCGTCAGGACCACGCCGATGCCAAGGTGGATCCCAATAAATCGGAGTAAACGATGTCTAGGTATCTTTTTATTCACGGTCACTTTTATCAACCCCCGCGGGAGAATCCCTGGCTGGAAGAGATCGAGCTTCAGGATTCGGCCCGTCCGTTTAAGAATTGGAACGAACGTATTACCGCCGAATGCTATGCCCCGAACGCCGCCTCCCGCATTCACGATGACCAGGGCCGCATCCTGGATGTGGTCAATAATTATTCCCGGATCAGTTTTAATTTCGGCCCGACGTTATTAAGTTGGTTGCAGCGTTTTGAGCCCGAGGTTTACCTGGCCATCCTCAAGGCCGATAAATCCGCCCAGCACTTCTATGAGGGGCATGGTTCGGCCCTGGCCCAGGCCTATAATCACATGATCATGCCTTTGGCCAATGAGCGGGACAAGCGGACCCAGGTCCTTTGGGGAATCAGGGATTTCGAATCCCGGTTTAAACGGAAACCGGAGGGGATGTGGTTGCCTGAGACAGCCGTGGATGTCGCATCCCTCGAGGTCTTGGCAGAGCAAGGGATTCGATTCACGATCCTGGCCCCGTACCAAGCCAAACGGATCCGCAAGACCGGGGAAGAGGAGTGGCAGAACATCGAGAACGGGGTCTTTGACATACAGCGGCCTTATCAATGTTCATTGCCATCCGGGAAAAAGATCATCCTGTTTTTTTACGATGGTCCCGTTTCCCATGATATTGCCTTCGGTGGTCTGTTAAGCAGCGGTTTGGATTTTGCCAAGCGTTTGATCGCCCTCTATCCCCAGGACGAACAGGATCGTTTTGTCTGTTGCGCGGCGGACGGAGAGACCTTCGGGCATCATCACCGTTTCGGGGACATGGCCTTGGCCTTTTGCCTGCATGATATCGAAAAGAACAAATTGGCCGCGCTCAGCGTCCCGGGACTGATTTGTGAAAAACTTCCTCCGGCCTATGAGGTCGAGATCGTTGAAAATTCATCATGGAGCTGCGCGCACGGGGTTGAACGCTGGCGCGCCGACTGCGGGTGTCATGTGGGGACTCAATCCGGCTGGAACCAGAAATGGCGGGGCCCGCTGCGCCAGGCCCTGGACTGGCTTCGGGACCGGCTCATTGTTCTTTTTGAAGATCATATGCTTTCTTATTGTCGTGACCCATGGGCGGCTCGGGATGCCTATATTGACCTGGTCCTGGACAGGTCGGATAAAAATATTCACGATTTTATGGAACGTCATTGTTCGTCCGGACTGGCCCAAGAGGACAAAATCCAGATCCTGAAATTGCTGGATATGCAGCGGCAGGCCATGCTGATGTACACCAGTTGCGGCTGGTTTTTCGATGATATCAGCGGGATCGAATCCAGGCAGATCCTGCTTTATGCGGCCCGGGCCATTCAGCTGGCGTTCGAGACCACAGGGGAACAGCTTGAGGACGGGTTCCTGAAGATACTCCAGAAGGCCCCCAGTAACCAGAAGGAATGGCGTAACGGGGCCCACCTCTACCGGGAACAGATCAAATCGTCAGCCAAAGACCTTTTGAGTGTCGGGGCGCATTTCGCCATAGCCTCGCTGTTTGAGAAATATCCGGAACAGGTGCGCATTTACGCCTATGAAGTCGAGACGCAGGATTATCAGCTTTATGAAAAGGAAAATCGAAAAATGGTCATTGGCAGGGCGTGGATCAAATCGTGCATCACCCTTGAAGAGAAAGAGATCGATTTCGCCGTGGTCCTGTTTGACGATTATAACCTGCAAGGTTGCGTCCGCCCCTTTGCCGATGAGCATCACTTTTCCAGGACGCGGGATCAACTTAAAAAGCTGTTCATCAAGAACGACATGGCGCAGGTCCTTCAAGAGATGAAACGCCATTTTGGCGACCGGGTCTACAGCCTTTGGGATCTTTTCAAAAACGAACAGGCCCGGGTTCTTCAGCAGTTATTTGATCATACCCTGGAATCGGTCGACACCCATTTTCGTGAAATCTACAAACATTTCTATCCTCTCATGCAGATCAAGCCCGAATTTCACATCCCGGTTCCGAGGGTGTTTGCCATGACCGTCCAGTATGTCTTGAACCAGGATTTGATCAATGTCCTTCAGGCCCCCAAACTCCATTTCGATCTCTTGCAGCGTATCGTTACCGAGATCAAGCGATGGCCGTTCATGCGGGACAACAAAACCGTGAGTTATGAAGCCAATCGGAAAATCGACGCCATGATGCAGGATTTTGCGCAGCATCCCGAGCAGAAGGCCCTGCTCGATCAATTGTGCCGGGTTTTCAAGGTCCTGTCTCCGCTGAATCTGGAACTGGATTTATGGAAGAGCCAGAATCTTTATTTCTTGATTAACCGCTCGATCCCGTTGGCATCGAAGAAAAATAAGGCTGAGTTGTCGCCGGCGGACCGGGCCTGGCTCAAGCAATTCCGCGAACTGGGCCGGTTTCTCAAACTGCCCAAAACCGTTTAGGAAATCAACCCCGACCGAAAGGAAGAGGAAATATGTCCGAATCATTCACGCGCGGGAGCGGTATATTGCTGCCGATATCCTCATTGCCGTCCGCTCAGGGGATAGGGGATTTTGGCCCCGGGGCGTTTCGTTTTGTTGATTTCTGTGTCGATGCGGAGCAGAAATATTGGCAGGTCCTGCCTCTGAATCCCACCGAAGAGATTTTCGGCAATTCGCCTTACAGCAGCAATTCGGCCTTTGCGGTGGATCCCGTTTATATCAGTTTTGAGCAGCTCGTTCAGGACGGGCAGCTTAAAAAATCAGATGTCAAATCCGAGAAAGCATTGTCGGGCGATCGGGTTGAATATGAATCGGTTCGGGCGTATAAGGCGCGGGTTTTTGATCTCTTGTTCGGGCGCTGGAAAGATTCTCCCTGGGATCAGAAAGGATACGAAAATTTTGCCCGGCAGAATGCGGATTGGCTGGATGATTACGCGCTTTTTCTTTGTCTGAAACAGGAACATCCCGGATCCTGGAATGAATGGCCCGGGGCCCTTCGTCATCGCGAGTCCTCTGCCTTGAAAAAGGCCCGTCAGAAGTATGCCCAAGATATGGACAAGATCAAATTTCTTCAATTCATCGCTCAAAAGCAGTTTGAGAAAGTGCGGGATTATTGCAGGCAGAAGGATTTGTGCCTGATTGGGGACCTTCCCATCTATGTGAACTTTGACAGTTCGGATGTCTGGAGTCACCCCGAATTTTATAAATTGGATGAAAACGACAATCCCGTCTATGTTGCCGGCGTTCCGCCGGACTATTTCAGCGAGACCGGCCAGCGCTGGGGGAATCCGGTTTATGATTGGGACCGGATCCAGGCCGACGGGTTTCAATGGTGGCTCCAGCGGTTGAAGAGGAATTTCGCATTTTATGATTTTCTGCGGATCGATCATTTCCGCGGATTGATCGGTTATTGGCAAGTCCCGGCCTCGGAAGAAACCGCGATCAACGGGGAATGGATCCCGGGGCCATCGGATGCCTTTTTTCAATGTCTGCAAGAATCTTTTCCGAATCTGCCGATCATTGCCGAGGATCTGGGGATCATCACGGATGACGTGCGCGAGGCCATGCGCCGTTTCGATATCCCTGGAATGAAGGTGCTTTTATTCGCGTTCAGCGGAGACCAGAAGACGCATCCGTATATCCCGGAGAATTATATTCCCGAATGTGTTGTCTATACCGGAACGCATGACAATAATACGACCCGGGGCTGGTATCAGCAGGATGCCACGGATGAGGAAAAAAATAACCTGGCCGCTTATCTGAAAAAGAAGCCTAAATTAAATACGCTGCATTGGGATTTGATCTCCGTGGCCCTGCAATCCGTGGCCCAGATCGCTTTGTTGCCCATGCAGGATATCCTTGGGCTTGATGCCTCGGCGCGCATGAATAAGCCGGGCACGGTTTCGGGAAACTGGAAATGGCGTTTAACCGAGGCTGCCCTTAACTCTGCCCCGGGCCAAAAGCTGCGCGAGATGACCCGGGCAGCGCGGCGTTGACCGCCGTCCCAGTCAAGGCTTGCGTCGGGCCAAGGAATCCGGTTATTTCCTTGTGGGCCCCCGTGGGCTGTGCTAAAATTTTTTAATAGACAATGCCGTCAGCCTAAAACAGCTATGATCATACTCACTGGTGGAGCCGGTTTTATCGGGAGTTGCCTTCTTGCGCGGCTGAATGAGGCCGGTCAAGAAGATATTATCGTTGTCGATCATCTGGATGCCGAAGGTCTGAAACAAAAGAATCTGGATGGGAAGAAGTATCGGGAATATGTGGACAAAACCGACTTCCTGGATTCTGTGCTGAACGGTCGCCTGAAAGAAAAACCGGCCGCCCTGATCCATATGGGTGCCTGCAGCTCAACCCTGATTCAGGATCCGGAGTATTATCGGCAAAATAATTTTGAATACACGCGGCATTTGGCTCAATGGGCCCTGGGGCAGGCCTGTCCTTTTATTTATGCGAGTTCGGCGGCGACCTACGGCGATGGTCATGGCGGCTACAGCGATGCCGATGAGGTCACCCGCCGCCTGGAACCCCTGAATCATTACGGCCGTTCCAAGCACGATTTTGACCTTTGGGTCCTGGATGAAGGATTGAGCAGCCGTTTTGTGGGCCTGAAATTTTTTAATGTTTACGGGCCGAATGAATATCATAAAGGGGATATGCGCAGCGTTATCCTCAAGGCCTATCCGCGTGTCGTCCAAGAAGGCAAGATCGGCTTATTCAAATCTTACCGTTCGGGGTTTGCCGACGGCGAGCAAAAAAGGGATTTTATATACGTCAAAGATGCGGTCGATGTCATCATGCATTTTTGGCAAAATCCGCATCTGGCCGGGATCTATAATGTGGGCACCGGCCAGGCCCAGAGCTGGAACGATGTCGCCCGGGCCCTTTTTAAGGCCTGCGGCCGGGATTTGCACATTGACTATATCGACATGCCCGAACCTTTACGAAGCCAATATCAATATTTCACCCAGGCCGAGATCGCCAAATTGCGCCAAAGCGGTTACACCAAGGAGTTTACCCTTTTGGACGAGGCGGTGGCAGATTATGTCGGATACCTGAAAAATCAGGCCCATTATTAAATCATGATCATTATTTTAGCCTTTCTCAGCGTGTTTTTGTTCGTCGTGGGGATCTCGCTTTTATTCAAAAGTTATAGCGACCTGCCGGCCGGCGGCCAGGCGACCCCTCAAGAGGATGACCGCCTTAAACAGGAATTGGCAAACACCCGGGAGGAATCCCAGCAGTTGAAGCAGCAGCTTGACATCCTGGCGGTCGAATTGGACGAGAGCCGCCAGAAGCTTCAGGCGACGGAACAGAAGGGGCAGGAATACGATGCCCTTAAAGCCAAGGAAAGCGAATATCAGGACAAGATCCGCCAGCTGCAGCATGATCTGAATTATCTTTATTCCAAGGCCGACCAGCAGGCTGCCAGCGCCGTCGGAGTCCTGGAGGAGCTGGGGCAACAGAAAGGCCGGCTTCAGGGAGAATTGGCCGCGTTGGAACAAAAGATTGATGAGGCGCCTGTCGCGGCGTTGACCGAGGAAAAGGAGCGGCTGCTCAAAGACCTGGAATCCTATCAGGCCAAGATAAATTCTCTGGAAACCGAACGCGATCAGCTTCAGGAAACGGTCCGGCAGGCCCAGGCGCAGGCCCAGACGGCCGTTCAGCAGGAATCCGAACACCAGCAGGCCATAGCCACCGGGATCAAAAAGATTCATGACAGGGTTAAGAGCATAGAAAGTGAATTTGCCGATCTGCTGCGTTCCAAGGAAGAGCAATGCCGGCAGGCGCAGGCGGAAGTCGAACGGTTGAATGAGGCCGTGCAGGCCTTGCAGGACGAGCAGGCCCAAAACAGACAGCAGATAGATCAGCTGCAGTCCCGGCCGGCCACCCCCGCCGCGCCTCAGGATCAGGCGCGCGCGGAATATCAGACCATGGAATCGGCGAAGGGGGCGGTGCCAAACAGGGATGAAGAATGGCAGCGGCTCAAGCAGCAAAATGCCATTCTGGCGGAGAAAGAATCCCTGCTGTTGTTCGAGCTGACCAAAAGCCGCGCCAAGGTGATGGGCCTGGAAAAACTTTGCCGGGATATGCGCCGGCAGCAGCAAGATCAGGTTAAAGGGAGATCGTAACGGTCATGATCCGAGCCCGGGACATTATGTCCGAAGACGTTATTGTCGTGCATCCGGACATGTTGGTCAGGCAGGTCGCGCACCTGATGCTTCGGGACCGGGTCAGCGGATTCCCGGTCGTGGAAGAAGGGCGCGGCATTGTTGGCATCATTTCCATGAAAAATTTTTTCAGGGTGATCCATTCCTTTGCGCCGGCCCATCAGATCGATGCCTTTTATCAATCCCTGCCCCGGATCCAGGAAAAGCCGGTTCTTGAATTTATGACCACCAAGGTGATCACCCTTGATCCCGATACTCATCTGCCCAAGATTCTGCGTCTTTCGATCGAACACGACACGGGCACGTTCCCGGTCATGGAGAAAGGCAAGATGGTCGGGATCGTCAGCCTGCATGATATCCTGAATGCTGTTTTCGCGTTTGACCCCGATTCCTAAGTTGGCGCATGAAT
>CAZBSU010000110.1:0-6783 GCA_964494745.1 uncultured Planctomycetales bacterium
AAAGAGGGGGAGGAAGAGCAAGCGGGTTAAAGTGAGTCAAACCGATTTTAAGGAGGTTGATGTGCCTGGGGAAACAAGCCCCTTAACTAAGGTCAAAAGATTTAATAAACGTAAACGGTTTCGCATGGTAAAAGCGGCTTGGCTAGGAGCCGCTATGCTTATCGGCTGTTCGCCGCTTGAGGCCTGCCGAACCCATGATGACTGTATTATTAAGGAATGCTGCCCCCGGGCCCTTTGTCTCAACAAAAATAAGGCGCGCCAACCCTGTCCTCATCCCCATTACCAATGTACCCAGGCTTATTGGCCGGCCGATCAGGCCTGTGGTTGTTTTGATCAGAGCTGTCAGCCTTCGCAAGGGCTGTATGAAAGCTATCGCGCCACCGAATTGGAAGCGATCCGGCTCTCCCAGGAGAAATTGGATCAGGAATCCCTGCGGCTTTGCGATCAAATGCACGGCCGGTATCTGTTTGAGTGTTACCGGAAGGTCGCCGAACAACTCTTTGATCGGAATATTGGCGGGGCTATTCGTGTCTGCGAGCATTTGGCTCAGGAATATTATTCCCGCGCGCATGATCATTTGAGGATTTATCAGGAGTGTTTTACCAGCCTGGCGATCAAACTGGCCCAGCAGAATAATTCTTTGGCCTTTGAATTATGCGATCGGGCCTGGCAAGTGCCCGTCGACCCATCGCGGACGGACGATTACAGGTTGGTATGTCATCGTGAGGTCACCCGCCTTTTTGCCCAGCAAAATCAGGATCAGGCCCTTTTCCTGTGTGACGAACAACGCGGATACGAGCGGGAGTATTGTTTTGAGCAGCTGGCCATCCAGATGAAAAACCCCGCTTTTTGTGATGCCTTAAAGCCCGTGATTCGGGATGAAATCGATTTGACTCCGGATCAATGTTATCTCGACATGGCCCGCCACTGGAAAGATGAATCCCTGTGTCCCCTCATAGAGGACGCCGCCCAAAGAAAATATTGTCTTTGGGAAGTCCGCAAGGCCAGATAAGGAAATTAATTGCCGCAATTTTCGCCGTCTTCCTGACAGCTCGGGCAGGGGCCGTTGATGCAGTGATATCCCCGCTTCGGATAATGGCTGTTATAGCGGATTCCCCATCCGCGCGAGGTCTGCACTTCCAGGATATAATGATGATCGTGGGGGATGTAACTATAAGAGAGGTAGTTGTTGTCGGGGATATGCAGTAGAAGTTGACTGTTAATCATCAGCCGGTCGGACATATGGGAGCAGGGCGGGCGCCCGGTTTCGCTTTCAAGCTCTTTGACGCGTTTGTGAATGTTTTGCAGTTGAATGATGGCTTCGCGTTCAAAGGTATGTTGGATGGCCCGGAAAAAATTGTTTAAGGTCAGCCCGGAAAGAATCCCGATGGCCACGACCAAAATAAAAAATTCCTGAAGACTGAGAGCTTTTGAATTGATGCGCATAGGCATAAAAAGTTTATTCAAAACCGGACACTAAAAAAAGTATAGCAAAAACTGGGTCTGGAGAAAATTAATATTTGTGACAATTTATAGGTGCGCTGATAATGGGCAAGGATGACGGCTGAAGCCAACGGGCAGGTTAAAGGTCTGCGGAAGAGCAGCCGCTGGCATCACAAGTGGGGCATGTGCCGGCGGAACAGTAATGATTAAGGGTGGAGTGGTCGTAAGATACGGACCAGCCGTTGACGGTTCCGACATCGAGGATATAATAAGGATCCCCGCCGCCGCCGGGGATGTAGGTGTATTGATAGCTATTGATAAAGTCATTGCCCGGGATTTTCAGGTTCAGGGCATTATTGATGGCATTAAGGCCATTAAGATTGGTCGTGGGGTAATGGCCCTGCGTGCGCCTTTCGATCTCCAGGGAGCTTGCGATAACCTTCATGGTCATGATGGCATCCCGTTCGTAGCCTTGCTCCAGGGCCCTCAGAAAATTGTTGATGGCCAGGCCGGAGATGACGGCGATAATGATGACGGTTACGATAAGTTCGATCAGGGTGTATCCAGGACGGCGTAGCATATCGGCTCCCGAGTTGAAAGGGATGTTATCCCGTTCGGAATCTGTATTGACAATATAGCATAGTCCATTCGATTATACAAAAAATACTTATAAAAAGTGCTTCCGAAAGGGCGGGGACTTTTTTATTCAGACAGAGTAAAGAATATCCCGCTTCAAGCCAGCCCGAGGCTAGTCTGGAAGGTTATTTATGCAGATTGCCGCGCTTCTATTATTGGCCCTATTTTATCTAGGCGGGTTTGCCGCCATCTTTTTTACCAGTATCGGGACATTGCTGATCCTGATAGGCGCGCTTCTATACGCTTTTATGACACGATTTGAAGTCTTAACGATTATGTCCCTGATCCTGCTGCTGGGTTTGTATCTTCTGGGCGAGCTGGTCGAGTTTTTCTTGGGATTCTTGGGGGCCAGGTCTTTCGGGGCCTCCGCCCGGGCCGCCTGGGCGGGGATGGCCGGAGGGTTGATCGGGGCCTTGATAGGTTCGATATTTTTCGGGATAGGTGTTTTTCTCGGGACGCTTATCGGCATCTTTGTCGGTATTTTGGTCGTGGAGATCGCCAGACACAGGGATTGGAAAAGGGCTCTCACGGCCGGGACCGGAGGATTGTTGGGCCGTCTTGGCGCGATCGGAGTCAAAGTGATTATTGCCGTGGCCATGGGCGGGATTATTTTTTATCGCCTGATCCAGCATTCGGCTTTCGCCTTTCCCTAAACCGACTGATGGACAGGGCTGACTTCCCGCCAGGCCTGTATCGCAAAAGGGAATGGTCCCTCCCGCCAGACGGCTGGCTTGACGCACCTAATCTTTTGTGTTAATTTACAGGGATGCTTCGGTCAAAAATTGACCAAATTCGCCAGGCGATCGAGAAGATATGCCGTAAAAAAGGCCGAAATCCGGTCGATATCCGTTTGGTCGCAGTTACGAAATATGCTGCTCTGAATCAGATCCGCGCGGCGATTGATGCCGGTTTGACCGATATCGGCGAAAGCCGTATCCAGGATGCCCAGAAAAAATTTGCCGAGCTTGAGGCCGAAGGTCGCCGATTCACCCGGCACATGATCGGGCATCTGCAAACCAATAAGGTTAAACAGGCGGTTTCCCTTTTTGATTTGATCCAGTCGGTCGACAGCCTGCGGTTGATCCGCGAGATTGACCGCCGGGCGAAAGAGGTCGGGCGGGAGGTCCCGATCTTGATCGAGGTCAATACCTCCAAGGAAGATCAGAAATTCGGGGTCCAACCCGAGGGGGTCTTTGCCTTGATCGATGAGATCCGGAATCAAAAAAATATTATCTTCCAGGGATTGATGACGGTAGCCGTTTTCAGCGACCGTCAAGAGGATGTCCGCGCCTGTTTTCGTCAATTGGCTGCCTTGGGCCAACAGATACGGCAGCGCTATACCGGTGAATCGCGGATTGACATGCGGTATTTATCGATGGGGATGACCCATGATTATGAACTGGCCTTGGAGGAAGGGGCGAATATGCTGAGGATCGGCAGTGCGATTTTCGCCTGAATACCAAGATGCCAGGGCGTTGAACCAGAAGGTGGGTTAAATGAATAGAATCGGACTTATCGGCGGCGGCAATATGGGGGCCGCCCTGATCAAGGGGTTGGTCGGGGATTATAACGTTTGCGTGACGGAGAAAGATCAACGCCGCGCGTCCTTTTTGCGGCGGCGTTTCGGGATCGCTACGCTGCCTTTGGCGGCCTTGACTCACAAGGCCCGTGTGCTGGTGCTGGCCGTTAAACCGCAACATTTGAACGAGGTTTTAGAAGAGTTAAATCCCCACGTTCGGGCTGACCATCTGGTCGTTTCCATAGCGGCCGGGGTCATGACGTCTTACCTGGAAAAGCGCTTGGGAACAAAGATACGCGTTGTCCGGGCCATGCCGAATTTGCCTTTGCAGATCGGGGAAGGGATCACGGCCGTATGCAAAGGGCGTTACGCCAAGAAGTCGGATCTGGACACGGTGTGCCAATTATTCAATCATGTCGGGACGACCGTGACGGTGGCGGAAAAGGATATGGATGCGGTCACGGCTGTTTCCGGCAGCGGGCCGGCGTATGTTTTTCTTTTTGCCGAATATCTCTCCCGGACGGCCCGTGCCTTGGGATTGACCGAGCACTTAACCCGCCAGTTGGTTCTGCGGACGTTAGCCGGCAGCCTGGCCCTCATGGAGAGGTCGAAGGAGGCCCCCGCGCTTCTGCGGGCCAGAGTGACATCTAAAGGCGGAACCACTCAGGCCGCACTCCGCGTTTTCACCAAACGCAAGATGGATAAGATTTTTAAAGAGGCCTTAACCGCGGCCAAACGGCGTTCGAAAGAATTGGCGAGAAGATAACGATACACCTCGGACGTTTTATTTGTGATGGTGGGTTAGATATTTTTTGCGCGTGAGGTTGTGTGTGTCGCGCGACCTTTTAAAAAGGAGCTCCATATGGCCAAAGTCGGTATTATCGGGGGAAGCGGGTTATACGCTATCGAAGGCATCGAAAATGTCCGCGAAGAGACTTTGGTGACGCCGTTCGGGGCGCCGTCCAGCCAGTATATCACCGGCAAGCTCGATGGCACGGATGTGGTCTTTCTGCCGCGTCACGGCAAAGGGCATCGGATATCGCCCAGCGAGATTAATTATCGCGCCAATATCTTCGGCATGAAAAAACTCGGCGTGGACGCAATTATCTCGGTTTCGGCCTGCGGCAGCCTCAAAAAAGAGATCAAGCCGCTGGACTTTGTGGTCCCCGATCAGTTCCTGGACCGGACCCACGGCCGCATCGCGACATTTTTCAGTGAGGGGATCGTGGCTCATGTGCCTTTTGCCGAGCCGGTCTCCCCGGAGATCACGGGGATCCTGATCGAGGCGGCTCAACAACTCGGCATCACCGTTCATCCCCGAGGCACGTATGTTTGCATGGAGGGACCGCAGTTTTCGACCAAGGCCGAATCGCATCTTTATCGCAGCTGGGGCATGGACATCATCGGCATGACGAACCTGACCGAGGCCAAACTGGCCCGGGAGGCGGAGATCTCCTATGCGACCCTGGCCGCGGTCACGGATTACGACTGCTGGTATGAGGCCGAGGAATCAGTGACGGTTGAAATGATCATCGCGAATTTGAATAAGAATATCGATCATGCCAAGAAGATCCTGAAGCAGGCGATCCCGCAGGTGGGAGGCCTGAAGCATTTCAGCGCCGTGGGGACCATGCAATTTGCCGTCATCACCCAGCGTGATGTGATCCCCGAGCAAAAAAAGAAACAATTGGAAGTCCTTGTCGGGAAATATTTATCTTGAAGTCGTAAAGTCATACACGGACGAAGATGAAAAACAATTATCAAAAAACCCTGAATCTGCCCAAGACCGATTTTTCCATGCGGGCCGGGCTGCTGCAGAAGGAACCGCAGATGCTGGCCCGATGGGAAGAGATGGATCTGTACGCCATGCTGCGCCGGCAGGGCCAGGGACGGCAGCCCTTTGTCTTGCATGACGGCCCGCCGTATGCCAACGGGCATATCCATATCGGGCACGCCCTGAACAAGATCCTCAAGGACATGGTTATCAAGATGAAGAGCATGCAGGGTTACGATGCCGCTTATGTCCCGGGATGGGATTGCCACGGCCTGCCGATCGAGCATCAATTATTCAAAAAATTGAAGAAGCGCAAGTCTGATGTGGATACGGTGCCGTTCAGGAAGAAGGCTCATGATTTTGCGATGAATTTTGTCGGTATCCAGAAGGAAGAATTCAAGCGGCTCGGCATCTTCGGCGATTGGGACCGGCCTTATTTGACCTTGAACCGCGATTATGAATATTGGATCCTGAAGTCGTTCGCGGAATTGGTCCGGGCCGGTTATGTGTATCGCGGGTTAAAACCCGTTAACTGGTGCCCGGTGGACGAGACCGCCCTGGCCGAAGCGGAGGTTGAATACGAGGAACATGAATCGCCATCGATCTATGTGCGTTTTCGGGTTGTCGATCCGCCCGCAGGCATGGGATTGCCGGACGGCAAACCTCTTTATTTGATAATCTGGACGACAACGCCGTGGACCCTGTTGGCCAACACGGCGGTGGCGGTGCATCCCGAGTTCCGCTATTCCCTGGTCGAAACCGATCAAGAAGTTCTCGTTGTCGAGACCTCGCGCCGCGACACGGTCCTGGAAGAGACCGGATTGAAAAAAGGGAAGGTCCTCCGGGAGATCGGCGGTCAGGAATTAACCGCCTTGGTTTACGCGCATCCTTTCGATCAGTTGGATAAATGTCCCGTGGTGACAGCGGTCTATGTGACCCGCGAAGAGGGCACGGGACTGGTTCATACCGCTCCGGGACACGGGCAGGAGGATTTCGAAACCGGGATGAAATACGATCTGCCGGTGCTGATGCCCGTCAACGATAAAGGCGTTTTTGATGAAAACGGAGGTAAGTTCAAGGGGCAGTTTGTTTTTGACGCCAATGAAAATATTATCAAGGATCTTCATGAGCGAGGATTACTGTTGGCGTCTGCCAAGCTCAGTCATTCTTATCCGCATTGCTGGCGCTGCAAGCATCCGATTATTTTTCGGGCCACTCAGCAATGGTTCCTGAAGATCGATCATCAGCATTTGCGTGAAACACTCATCAAATCTATCCGCGATACGGTGCAGTGGATCCCGGAGGCGGGGCAGGAACGCATTGCCAGCATGGTCGCGTTGAGGCCGGATTGGTGTTTATCCCGCCAAAGACATTGGGGGGTGCCGATTCCGGCCCTTGTTTGTCATGGTTG
>CAZBSU010000111.1:0-6783 GCA_964494745.1 uncultured Planctomycetales bacterium
CGGTCTGTTTTGCGAGCGCATCTTTGGGCCGGTCCGCGACTGGGAATGTAATTGCGGCAAATACAAGGGCATCAAATTCAAAGGGATTACCTGCGACCGTTGCGGCGTTACGGTCACCCATTCATCCGTCCGAAGGGTTCGCCAGGGGCATATCGAATTGGCCGCTCCGGTCACGCATATCTGGTTTTACAAGGCCGTTCCAAGCCGTTTATCCGCCTTGTTGCAGATCGGATTAAGGGATCTCGAGAAATTGATCTATTATGAAGAATATGTCGTCATTGATCCCGGCGATACTCCTTTGAAGAAAAAGCAATTCCTTTCGGAAGACAAATATCAAGAGGCCATCGTCAAATACGGCAGTGGCTTCAAGGCCAAGATCGGCGCCGAGGCCGTAAAGGAGATCTTGAAGGATATCGATCTGGGGGCCTTGTGTCGCAAATTGCGCAAGGACCTGGCCAAATCCAATCCGGCGGGGACGAATGCCAAGAAATTGGCCAAGACCCTCAAGATCGTCGAGGATTTTAAGATTTCCGGGAATAATCCGGAATGGATGGTCTTGGACGTGATTCCGGTGATCCCTCCGGATCTCAGGCCGTTGGTCCCCTTGGAAGGCGGGCGTTTCGCGACCTCCGACCTGAACGACCTTTACCGCCGCGTGATCAACCGGAACAACCGATTGAAGAAACTCATTGATTTGAAAGCCCCTGAGATTATCATCCGCAACGAAAAACGTATGCTTCAGGAAGCGGTGGATGCCTTGCTTGACAACGGCCGGCATGGACGTCCGGTCTTGGGGTCGGGTAACCGCCCGTTAAAATCGCTTTCCGATATGCTGAAGGGGAAACAGGGGCGTTTCCGCATGAACCTGTTGGGGAAACGCGTGGATTATTCCGGCCGTTCGGTTATCGTCGTGGGTCCCGAATTGAAACTGCATCAGTGCGGCCTGCCCAAAAAGATGGCCCTGGAATTGTTCGAGCCTTTTATTATTCGTAAATTGCGGGAAAAGGGTTTTGTGCATACGATCAAGGGCGCGAAGCGTATGGTTGAGCGGGCCAAGATCGAAGTATGGGATATCCTGGACGAGGTTATCCAGGATCATCCGATCATGCTCAACCGCGCACCCACCCTGCACCGGCTGAGTATCCAGGCCTTTCAGCCCGTCCTTATTGAAGGCAAGGCGATCAAACTGCATCCCTTGGTCTGTGCCTCCTTCAACGCGGATTTCGACGGTGACCAGATGGCGGTGCATGTGCCCCTGTCGCTCGAGGCGCAGATTGAGTGCCGCCTGGAATTGCTTTCCGTTAACAATCTTTTTTCTCCTGCGGACGGGCGGCCGATCGTTTCCCCGACACAGGATATGATCCTAGGGCTTTATTACATGACGAAAGATAGACCTGACGAGAATATAGCGGAACGGATTTTTGCCAGTGCCGAAGAGGCGATCATCGCTTATGAGGATGACCAATTGACAATGCACGGAGGCATCAAGCTCCGCCTGAAACAGGAGCTTTGGGGCGACGAAAAGCCCTCTTTGATTATTTCCCATCAGCAGGGTGCCGCGTCGGATGAGAAAGTGGAGGTTGCCCCCGGGGATTTAGCTGAGGGACAATACAAAGTGATCGAGACCACGGTGGGGCGGGTCCTGTTCAATCAGCTTCTTCCGCGCGGATTCGGTTATGTCAATATCACCCTGGATAAGAAAAAGACCGGAGCGGTTATTTCGGATTGTTACAAACGCTTCGGACAGAATACCACCGTTCAGTTGCTGGACAAGATCAAGGAATTCGGGTTCATTGCCGCGACATTGGCGGGGATATCCATCTCGATTCCAGATTTGACCAGCCCCCCGGATAAAGACAAATATATCAAAGAGGCCAAAAATGAGGTCACGAAGGTCGAAGACCAGTACCGCAAGGGGGTCATCACCCAGCGTGAGCGTTATAACAAGGTGATCGATATTTGGACGCATACGACCGAAAAGCTTTCCGATCTGGTTTTTAAGGCGATGGATTCGTTCAACCCGCTCTTTATCATGGCCGATTCGGGAGCACGGGGATCCCGTCTGCAGATCCGTCAGTTGGCCGGGATGCGCGGACTGATGGCCAAGCCGTCGGGGGAGATCATCGAAAATCCGATCACGGCTAATTTCCGCGAAGGTCTCACCGTGTTGGAGTATTTTATTTCAACTCACGGTGCCCGCAAGGGGCTGGCTGACACGGCGTTAAAGACGGCGGACGCCGGGTATCTCACCCGCCGTCTGGTCGATGTGGCCCAGGAGGTCGTCATCACGGAAGAGGATTGCGGCACGCTCAACGGCATTACGGTCTCGGCGATCGTCGAGGGGGATGAACTTGTCGTTAGTCTCAAGGAGCGGATTACCGGACGCGTCGCCTTGGATAGCATTGCGGACGTCATTACCGATCAGGTCATCGTGGACGCCGGGGAGCAGATCACGGAAGAAAAGGCCATGATGATCGAGCAGCTGGGGATAGAGAAAGTGCGCATCCGCAGTGTCCTGACGTGTGAATCGGATCGTGGTGTTTGTATTAAATGTTACGGACGCAATCTGGCCACCCAGCGCCTGGTTGAGATCGGCGAGGCCGTGGGGGTTATCGCGGCGCAAAGCATCGGAGAACCGGGCACTCAGTTGACGATGAGGACCTTTCATATCGGCGGAACGGCCAGTCGCGCCGTCGAACAGTCGTATTATCGTTCTAAGAATAAGGGTTTTATCAAATACCATCAGCTGCGGGTCGTCGAACGCAACCAAGAATTTGTCGTTCTCAACCGCAACGGCGCTGTCAGCATCAACAATGAATACGGCCGGGAGTTTGAGCGGTATCAATTGCCGCAGGGCGCCACGATCAAATACGCTGATGCCAGCGAGGTCAAAGAGGGCACGATCTTCGCGACGTGGGATCCTTACACGATCCCGATTATCACCGAAGTCCCCGGACACGTGAATTCCGAAGACCTGATTCAGGAAGTGACGGTCCAGGAGGAGAGCAATCCGATGACCGGGATCACCGAGCGCGTTGTCGTTGAGCATAAACCGGAATATCACCCGCAGATCATTATCACGAATACGAAAAAGGAAGTCGTGGGGATTTATTCGATCCCGGTTGGGGCCCATATCTTAGTCAAGGATAAGCAACCGGTCAACGCCGGCGATCTGATTGCCAAGATCCCCCGCGGCGTCGGCAAGACCCGTGATATTACCGGTGGTCTGCCCCGCGTGGCGGAATTATTTGAGGCCCGGAGGCCTAAGGAACCGGCGATTATTTCGGAGATCGACGGCTTTGTCGAGTTCGGTGAGGACCGGCGCGGCATGCGCACGATCATCGTTCGCAGTTCCACCGGCATGGCCAAGGAATACACGATCCCGCCGGGCAAACACCCCAATGTGTATAAAGGGGATCGCGTTTTTGCCGGGCAACAGCTTACCGACGGGCCGGTTGTCCCGCAGGACATCCTTAAGGTTTGCGGCGACAAGGTTTTGCAGGAATACCTGCTTAACGAGATCCAGGAGGTTTACCGCCTGCAGGGGGTCACGATCAACGATAAACATATCGAGTTGATCATCTCCCAGATGTTGAAGAAGGTCAAGATCGAAGATTCCGGCGAGACCGCTTTTCTCGTCGGAGAACAGGTTGACAGGGTGAAGTTCAAAAAGGTCAACGACGAGATCGTGAAGAAGAAGGGCAAGCCCGCTCAGGCCACGCCGCTCTTGTTGGGGATCACCCGGGTGTCGTTGACGACGGAGAGTTTTATTTCGGCCGCGAGCTTCCAGGAGACGACAAGGGTGTTGACAGAGGCAGCCGCTTCTGGTAAAATCGACAATTTATGTGGCTTAAAAGAAAATGTTATCGTGGGACATCTCATCCCGGCGGGAACGGGATTGCGATGTTACGATCAAGTGGAAATGGTGAAATATGCCGACGATTCAGCAGCTAATCAGGAAGAGCAGGAAACAGAAGCACAAGAAGACCAAGTCGCCAGCTCTTGACGCCTGCCCGCAGAAACGGGGCGTCTGCCTTCAGGTGCGGACGATGACGCCGAAGAAACCGAACTCGGCCTTGCGCAAAATCGCCCGGGTCAGATTGTCGAACCGCGTGGAGGTCACATCGTATATTCCCGGGGAAGGTCATAATCTCCAGGAGCACTCGATCGTGCTGGTCCGCGGCGGCCGCGTTAAGGATTTGCCCGGCGTGCGTTATCATATCGTCCGGGGAACGCTGGATACGGCCGGCGTATCGAATCGGAAGCGTTCCCGTTCCAAATACGGTACCAAACGAGAGAAATAAACAATCTAAGAAACGACCCATTATGAGAAAACATCGGGCAGAAAAAAGAAAAGTCGAACCGGATCCTCAGTATAGCAGTTTGCTGATCGCCAAATTGATCAACGCACTTATGCTGCGGGGGAAGAAGGTGGCGGCCGAGAAGATCGTTTACGGCGCTTTAGATACCCTGAAAGAACGGACTCATGAAGATAATGTTATCCGCGTGTTCAACAAGGCCATTGACAATGTCCGTCCGCGGGTCGAGTTGAAGCCGCGGCGGGTCGGCGGGGCGACCTATCAGATCCCGATCGAGGTGCAGATCCCGCGCGGAAATTCGTTGGCGATCCGTTGGGTCCGCGATTTTGCCCGCAAGAAAAAAGGCAAGTCCATGATGCTGAAGTTGGCGGATGAATTGATGGCTGCCTATAAAGGCGAAGGCCCTGCGATCAAGAAGCGTGACGAAACACATAAGATGGCCGAAGCCAATAAGGCCTTTGCTCATTTAAGATGGTAACCCAGGGAACGATAAATTTATCCGCGAAAACGAAGAAAACAGAACCGGGCCGTTTCGGCCCATACTATAGAGAAACCATGACACCCGACAAAACATTACAGAACTTGCGCAATATTGGGATTATTGCCCATATTGATGCCGGTAAGACGACAACGACCGAGCGGATCCTTTTCTATGCCGGGGTCATTCATAAGATGGGGACCGTGGATGAAGGCAATGCCACGATGGACTGGATGGCTCAAGAGCAGGAGCGCGGCATCACCATCACTTCGGCCAACATCACCTGTTTTTGGCGAGGGAAAAAGATCAACATCATCGATACTCCCGGTCACGTCGATTTTACTGTTGAGGTCGAGCGCTCCCTGAAGGTCCTGGACGGCGCGGTCATTGTGCTGTGTGCCACCAGTGGCGTTCAGTCCCAGACCGAAACGGTCTGGCGTCAAGCCGATCGTTACCATGTCCCCAAGATTTGTTTTATCAATAAGATTGACCGCATGGGTGCGGATTTTGATGCGGTCATTCACCAGATTTATGACCGCCTGGGGGCTAATGCCGCAGCCATCAATTTTCCGGACGGGGCGGAAGGCGATTTTAAAGGTATCGTGGATGTGATCCATAAGCAATACATTTGTTACAAGGATGATCTGGGGCTGGAGTTGGAGCGCCAGGACATCCCGGAGTCTTTGCAGGCCAAGGCCGACGAATACTGGCATATCCTGATCGAAAAGCTGGCTGACGCAGACCACGATATTATGGAAAAGTATTTGGAGGAGAAAGAGATTACGCCCAACGATATCAAAGAGTCCATCCGCCGATCGGTCCTGAAGAATGCCTTTATGCCGGTCATGGTCGGGACCTCGCTCAAGAATCGCGGTGTTCAACTGCTGATGGATGCGGTCGCCGATTATCTTCCTTCCCCCTTAGAAGTTCCCGCCATTGAAGGCACCAATCCCAAGACAGGAGAGCATACGGTCCGCAAGGCCTCTGCGAAAGAGCCTTTCAGCGGATTGGTCTTTAAGATAGCCACCGATTCTTACGTCGGGAAATTGTATTTTACACGGATTTATTCCGGGACGGTGACGGTCGGCAATACCCTTTATAATTCCACCCGCCGGACCCGCGAGCGTATCTCCAAGATCGTTGTGATGCGGTCTAACAAACAGGAAATCGCCCCCAAGGCGCAGGCCGGGGATATTGTGGCTTTGGTGGGTTTGAAAGAGAGCAAGACCGGGGACACCCTGTGTGCGGAAAGTCACAAGATCGTGATCGAAAGCATGCGTTTCCCGGAACCGGTCGTGTCCATGGCCATTGAGCCCAAGACCAAGGCCGATCAGGACAAACTGGGACTCGCCTTGAGAAAATTTCTGGATGAGGATCCGTCGCTGCGCATACAGTATGACCAGGAAACCGGCGAGACCATCCTTTCCGGCATGGGTGAGTTGCATCTGGATATCATTATCGACCGTATGCGGCGCGAGATGAATTTGGAGACGGATATCGGCCGTCCCCAGGTGGCCTACCGCGAGGCGATTACCCGGAAGGCGCACGGCATTACGGGAAAGTTTATTTCACAGACGGGCGGCCGCGGACAATACGGCCACTGCGTTATTGATGTCGAACCGACGGAAAAACGCGGCGAGGGCATCGTTTTTGTCAACAAGATTCGGGGTGGGGCCATCCCGCGCGAATATATTCCCGCGGTCGAGAAGGGGGTGCGCAGCGAGGCCCAGAACGGTGTCTTGGCCGGATACCCGGTCACGGATATCCTGGTCACGCTTGTCGACGGTTCGTTTCACGAAGTGGATTCGAGCGAGCTGGCTTTCCAAATGGCCGGTAAGATCGCCCTGCGTGACGCTATGCAGAAGGCCGGCCCGGTCTTTATCGAGCCGATCATGGATTTGGAATGCTCGGTACCGGAGGAATACATGGGGTCGGTCATCGGGGATCTCAATACCCGCCGGGCCAAGATCATTTCTTTGGGGACGC
>CAZBSU010000112.1:0-6748 GCA_964494745.1 uncultured Planctomycetales bacterium
TGATCCCGCATATGGCCCGGACGGCGTTTCAAAAAGGGTGATGTTCGCTGCCGGCCGCGCAAGAAAAAAGGTATGGCCGTGTTACGCAAATCCACGATAAGGTCATAATAGCAGCGACGCATCTGTCCGAGCCATCTCAACGTGGCCGGCACGCCCTGACGTTTGCGGAAAATATGCAGGGCACGGATACTGGGGACATCCTGCAGCAAGGCCGCGGCCTTGGGGCCGACGACGACATCCAGGTTTGCCTCGGGATAAGCGGCCAGAAGGCTGTCCATGACGGGGAACGTGAGGATAACATCGCCGATGTTACTCAGGGAAATGACCAAAATCGACCTGATCGGTTTTGTGGGCATGATAATAATCTTAGTGAGAATCCTTCATGGTGCGGAATCCCAAACCCCGGACCGCCTGCATGACCGCGTCGACCGTGACCGCCTGCATGCACTTATTGTCGGGGCAATCCAGATTGTAACAGGGCGCGCGGTTGCACGGCAAATCCTCCTGCAGGATGACCGCCTCCCCTTTTCCCCGCGGGCCGGTAATCTCGGGCCGCGTCGGACCGAAAAGCGCGATGACCCTGGTCCCGACACAATGCGCCACATGCATCGGCCCGGAATCAGCCGAGATCACCAAATCGGCCCGGGCCATAAGGGCGATCAGCTGTTTCAAATCCGTTTCCCCGGCCAGAACATGGACTCCCGGCACATCGGCCGGGACGATGGCCTCGGCCAGAGACCGGTCACGTCCGGCTCCGGGGATCAAGACGTCCGCATCCAACTCGGATCGCAGCCTTCGGATCAGATCCGTGAAATAGGTTTTCGGCCAGCGTTTGAGGTCCCAGTTGGCGCCGACATGAACGACAATAAGGGGCCGGGTCCCGTCAACGCCCATACCGCTTAGCCGGCGCTGCCAGTATTCGGCCATACGCTGATCAACGCGTAATTCACAGGACGTGTCCTGCACGTCGATCCCGTTCGCCCGGACAAGATGAAGATAGAAATCGGAACGATGCCATCCCGGCGGGGGCAATTCCACCGGATGGGTCAGGAACATACCCCGTTTTTTGGTGTCATACCCGATCCGTATCGGGATACCGGCCAGAAAGATCAACAAGGCCCGGGTCCAAGAACGGTGCAGGATCAGGGCCATGTCGAACCGTTCCCTGCGCAGCTGCCGAATCAATCTTATTTTGCCCCATAATCCGCGGCCGCGGCCGCGTTCGTCATACTCGATCATCCCATCCAGGCCGGGCATGCTTTCCAGGATCCCGCGCACACGCGGCACCGCCAAACAAACGATCCGCGCCGAAGGATATTGCTTTTTCAGGGCCTTGAAAACCGGTGAGGTGAAAATAACATCCCCGATCCAGTTAACATTAAAAACCAGGATATGACGTGTATCGTTTTTCATTCAATAGGGATAGCGTAAATAAAATTTCGAAATGCCGTTTATTCCATGGCCCGGCGATAAACGGCCACGCTCTTTTCGGCCATGACCCGGTAAGAGCCCTCGGTAAAGATAAACTCACGGCCGCGGTCGCCCAGGGCCCGGGCCTGATCGGGATGTTCGAGCAGACCCACGATCGCCCGGGCCAATCCCTCTTCATCATTCGGTTCCACCAAAAGCCCGGTCTGTCCGTCACGGATCAAGTTCGGCAGTCCGCCCACCCGGCTGGCAATGACCGGCAGGCCCGCGGCCTGGGCCTCCATGACCGATAAACCCAAACCTTCCTGCGACGACGGCAGCACAAAGATATCCAAAAGGCACAAGAACGGCCGGGTCTGATTCGTGGCGTCAAAGAAAAAGACATTGTTCTCCAGGGACATCTCGGCCGTCAATTGACGCAGATCTTCTCCCGTTCGTCCCCGACCGACGATCAGCAATCTGGCGGACGGACGGCGGGTGACCACGAGGCGCATCGCGCGAATCAAGACCTTATGCCCCTTTTCGGGGGAAAGCCGTGCGATAATCCCGATGACCGGACCGCCCGGGATGGCCTTGGACTGCCGCAGCCGCTCCTTCTCCCCGTCAGGACAGGGGGTAAATTCATCACTGTCAATACCGCTGGGGACGTGGTGAACGCGGCCGGCGGGCACGTCAAAATCCGTTTCCAGATGCGTCTTGACCTGAGGGCTGATGGCGATCACCGCGCGGCCCCAGCACGGCCAGAGCCGGCGGGACAAACGCCGCTGAAAAAAACCGTGACAGGTCGTGACCAGAGGACAGCCGACCCGGCGGGCCAGAAGCGCGCCCAGGACCTGGGTTACCCTTGTCTGGGCATGAATCACATCAATCTTTTGTCTGCGCGACAAACGGGACAGGATTATAAACGGCCAAACAAGACGCCAGGAGATCTCGCATTTGGTCCGGATGGGATAAAATATCAACCGCGCGCCGATCCGTTCAAAATCGGCCTGGCGATTGCCGCCGCCCGACACAAGATAAACGGCATGGCCCAGGCCGATCAGGCCTTTGACCAGATTATACAGATAGCTCGTTATGCCGCCCGCGTCAAGATGCGTGGTTAATATAAGGATATTCATTTTTTGAGGCCCATCAAATGTTCAATGCCCCGGATCACCTCGTCCGGGGTTATGTCGTTCATGCAGGCGTGGGTCAGGATGCGGCATTTCGGGCGGTAACAAGGAGCACAGGGCAATGGCCGTTCAAAGACAAGATAACGCTTGGCCGGCGGGAGATGACGCTGGGAGGCCGTGGGCCCAAACAAGGCGATAAACGGCGTCTTGACCGCCGCCGACATATGCATGGGAGCCGAATCCGGCGTTATAAAGACATCACACCGTTTGATAACGGCCACCAATTGCAACACATCCGTCTTCCCAACCAAATTGATCGGGCGGGTCTTGGTCATGCCGATCAAACGGTCGGCCAGGGATTTATCCCCGGGGGAACCGGTCAGGACCACACGGATATTCCGGGTCGCCAGATGATCGCAAACCCGGGCCATATGCGCCAAGGGCCAATTTTTTGTATCCCATCTCTCCGAGGCCCGAAGGTGAATGCCGACGATCTTCATGCGTTCGCTGATCCATTCCGATTCGAGCAGTCTTTCGGCCTGCTGGACGGACTTGGCGGACGGCCAAAGCTCAAGGGTCATCTTGGCCGGCGGCCGGATGCCCAATTTCTCCAGGATAAGGAACTGGTGATCCACCGGCAGGCAAGGCCGGGGCGGGTTCACGACGGCCTTGGTCAGCAAAAATCCCCATTTGCGGTTGCGAAAACCGTAGCTGTCCCGCGGGAAACTTAAAAACGCCAGCCAATGGCTGCGGCTGTTATTCTGAAAATCGATCACCTTATCGAACCGGCGCGCCCGCAGGCGGATCGAAAACCTTAACAGGGCCAGCCAGCCTTTATCCTTGTCCTTGGTGTCGATGACGATAAGCTCGTCGATATAAGGACAGCGCTGCAATAAGGTGCGGGACTCCTTGCCCACCAGGCAGCTGATCTTGGCCTTGGGGAATTTGGCCCGGATCGCTTTCAGCGAAGGGACCACAAGGATGACATCCCCCAGCGAACTGATCTTTATCACCAGGATATGCTGTGACTGCAAAAGCTGTTCATAAACATCCAGCGTCCGCTTGGCCATGTTCTCCACCGTGAATTCCTGGTGGACTTTCTGTTCGGCCCGGCGGACCAGTTCCCGGGCGAAACCCTTCTCGTTGAGAATCCGGACCACGGCCCGGGCCATCTCATCGCTTTCGCGGGGCGTGACCAGCAGACCGGTCTGTTCATGGTCAATGACCTCGGCAAACCCACCGACATTGGTCGCGACGACCGGGACGCCGGCGGCCTGGGCCTCGATAATGACCCGGCCGAAAGATTCCGGTTTGACCGAGGCCATGACCAGGACATCGGCCTGGGACAATAAGTCCGGGACATCTTGGCGGCTGCCCATAAAGGTGACATGCTCCGACAGCCCCAGCTGCTTAACGAGGGACTCCAGATCCTGGCGGTAGGACTCCTTTTTCGGCGGCGCCTCTCCGATGATCCAGATCCGGACATACGGCATGGACCGGACGACCTTGGCCATGGCCTTTAAAAAAAAGACGTGGCCTTTCAGCGGCGTCAGGCGGCCGATATTGACGATGGTATAATGCGACTGCCCCTTGACCTCGACGCGTTTCCGTTCAAATTTGGACAGATCCACGCCCCGGGGAACGCAATGGACATTCTCGGGAGGAACACGGAAGTGATGCGTCATGTGCCGCCCGATGATATCGCTGGGCACAATGATCTTCTTGGGCCAGCCCATCACCCGGCTGAAAAAATGCTGGCTGTAATAACCGTGACAGGTCGTCAGGAAGGCCGCTTCCGTTTGACGGCAGGCAAAATACGCGATCCAGGCCGGGACCCGCGAGCGGGCATGAACGATATCGATCTTCTCCCGGACGATAATATCCCGCACCAGGCGTATGCATTTCAAAAGACTAAAAAGTGATTTTTTATGCACCGGCAAAGCGTAATGCCGGATCCCCAGGTCATCCAACTGCCTGACGAGTTTTCCTCCCCGGGACACCACCACATTATAAATGTCCCGGTCTTTCAAAAAACGGGCAAAATCGATGGTCCCGGTTTCGACGCCGCCGACATTCAATTCTGGGAGTATCTGTAAAATGCGCATCGATCCGAACGTTCTTTACAAAATCTGCTTAAGCAAAGGACGAATCCGGCCGCGGTCATCCAAACGGCGGGTATGGATCTTGTTTTTGGCAAGATCATAAACGGTCCCTTTGAGGTCGTTAAGCCGGGTTGAGCGGACATAGCCGCGGGCGTTTAATGTCTCGATAAAACGGTCATGCTTTCTTTTTTGGGGTCCGCCGAGGGGATCAAAGGGTTTGAACACCACGGTCTTTTTCCCGGAAGACGCGGCCTCCGAGATCATCGAGATGCTGTCGCCGGACACGAGAACGATGTCGGACATCCCCAAAATACCGCCGACCGCTTCGGCCACATTTTGGCGGTTGGCCAAGATCAACAAGGGACAGCGCGCATACCGCCGCCATTCCCGAAAAAGCATTTGCTCGACATCGACGGGTGTCCGCCGCGAAGTGGTCACCAAGATGTCGGCATTCAAGGCCTCGGCCGCCTCGGTCAATTGATGAATGACGATCTTGATCTTGCCGGGGCTGAGGACAAATTCTTTGGTGTTGCCGCCGATCAGGATACCTATCTTCATGCCGGCGCGGCCTTTGAGATGCGAAAACCGCTGGAGCAAGGCCTGGGTCTGTTCCTGCAGATAATCGGCGTTGATGAGATTCAAGGCCCCCTCGGTAACCCCGATGGGTGTCCGGCCTTTATAACGGGCGGGACGGTCATGTTCGGGCAGGATGGCCAGGTCAAAACGGTCCAGGCTCAGGCAGGACGGGGACAGGATAACCAGCCGCTTGGCCTGATGGTCCTGGGCCAAAAGCAGATTGACCCCCGCCGCCGAGGAACCGCATGAAATGACATAATCGGACTTCACGGACATCAGGGACCGAAAAGAACCGGCTGGCAGAAGCCCCTGCAAAAAATACATCCACAGGCCCGACGGCCCGCGCCCCTGGGTCAGGAACATGACGGCCTTGAAAAAAATGAGCGCGGCCTTGTTGCGGAACCGCACCTGCAGGATATGGGTCTCCGCCCGACGGCCGGATTGCTCAAGCTGTTCCTGCAACAGGGCCGCGACGGCCTGAGCTTGACGCAAATGCCCAGTGCGTCCTTCATCCAAGACTGCGATCGCGGCATCCGACGAATATTTCCAAATTTTATAAAACCACATGTACTCGGCCGGACGCTCGCGGATATATTGCTCCATGACGGCGGTCATCCGGGCCAGATTGGTGCGGATGTCATGCTGGATATCATCTGTGCGTTCGATCACCAACGGCGGATGAATGATCACCCTGTGGTCCGGCCCCTGCTCGCGCATCATCACGGCGAAACAAACCGGGATATCCATCTTTAACGCCAGCCGGATAGCGCCGTCCGCCATGCTGGCCTTCCGGCCAAAAAACGGAACGGCGACACCCTCTTTGCCGCCCTGGTCCATGACCATGGCCACGATCTCATTATTCTTGAGGCTCCGGACCAGGTCACGGGTCCCGATGCCTTTCTGAATCGGAACGCTGCCCCCGCATTCCCGGTATTCGTTAAGCAGTTCATCCAGACGTGAATAGCGCTGCTGGGGCTTGACGATCACCTTATAAGGGTAGCCCATCATGGTGCTGGCCAGATTCGCCAATTCCCAGCTGCCGAAATGCATGGCCAGAAGGATCAGGCCCTTATTCCGTTTCATCGCGGCGTGAACATGCTCCTGGCCCTCGATCCGGATATGACGGCGGAATTCCCCTTCCTTGAAATTCGGCAAGCGCAGCAATTCGATAAAATTCTGGCCGTAATTCTGAAAGACCTGCCGGGCTATCGTCCTGATCGCGCCCAGACCGCGGGACCCGGCAAAGGCCATCTTGAGGTTGCGATAAACGATGCGGCGATGACGGGCATCAAAATAATAGATGAGCCGCCCGCTCCATCGGCCGACCGCCAGGGCGAGGCGAATCGGCATCCGGCGGACCAGGGCCCCGAACAGTTTAACGCTGTAAAACGCTATCGATTCTTTGAAAGAAGTGTTCTTGGTCATGAGTCAGCACAAATTCGATACACAGGATATAGATACCCAATTCCCGGGGAAAGATATTTTTCAATGCCGCGAGCCGGACCGCATCCTTGCTGGTCGTCAGCAGGA
>CAZBSU010000113.1:0-6722 GCA_964494745.1 uncultured Planctomycetales bacterium
AGGACATTATAGTGAAACCGTCGTGATTTGGCAAATACAATACGACTCAGCAAAGAAATATCGGTTTATTGATGTCGAGGCCGAAAATACGTATTATAATAAATAAAATTTTAACCCTTAACAAGACCTCTATGATTGACCTGATTATTTTGACCTATAACGAAGCCGACGGCCTCAAACATTTTTTGCCGCTGATCCCCCCTCTTTGCCAACGCCTGGGCCTTAACGGTTTTTTGGCTATCGACGGAGGATCGACCGACGGCAGCCTGGAAGAGTATCGCCGTCACCATATCCCCTACGTGATCCAGGGCAAGAAAGGCCGCGGGGCCGCCTTTGAACAGGCCTTTTGCGAATCACAGGCCGAGGCCCTGATTTTTTTCAGTCCCGACGGTAATGAAGACCTTGAGGACCTGCCCCGCTTCGTTGACGCCTTGCGTCAGGGGGCCGATATGGTGATTGCCTCACGGATGATGCGCGGTGCCCGCAACGAGGAGGATGCCCAGTTTTTCCGGTGGCGCAAATGGGGCAATCAGTTATTCACCCTGGCCGTGAACCTGCTTTGGAACCGGCAGGGCCCCTATATTACCGACACGATCAACGGCTTCCGAGCGATCCGTCGAGATGCTTGGGAGGCCATGCGGATTGAGGCGGCTGATTACACGGTCGAATTTCAATCGACGATTCATGCCTTGAAGTTGAAAAAGAAGATCATGGAGTTTCCGACCCGTGAAGGGCAACGGATCGGCGGCGAAAGTTACGCCAAGAGTCTGCCGACAGGCATTAAGTTTTTGCGGCTTTTGGGACGGGAGATCTTGGCGGGTCGTCAGTTCCCGGGCGGAGCAAGCGACTGATTTTTCCTGCCCTTCCTCATTGGTTTTTCAATCCCTCCCCCCTTGCGTTTATCCGCAGCTAATTGTTCCTCCATAAAATCTCTTAAAAGGTTTAGCTCCTTTTCTTCCAGGACGGCCGCGGCCGCGCCTTCAACCTGACGTGCCTGTTGATAGTGGCCGAGCCTGATCAGGACATCGATCAATCTTTTTCGGATCTCGAGGTTGAGGGGGGATTGGCTCAGGCCTTGTTTAAACCAGGTGACGGCCTCCTGGCTTTGTCCCCGTTTCATGAGGATGTCGCCGAGCAGAACTTTGGCATGGGTGTAATCAGGGTATTCGGCAATGAGGCGGCGAACGGTTGTCTCGGCGGCTTGAAAATGCCCCAGACGGGCCTGGGCGGTCGCAAGCCTGAACTGCGCGAACGGTTCCAGCGGGTGGCGTTGTTGACTTTGAAGGAAATAATCGCGGGATTGCCGGTACAGGCCGGCTTGAAAATGGAGGTGTCCCATGACGGAGTACGCCTTGTGATGTTCTGGATAGCGTTGGAGCCAAACCGAAACAAGGGTGTAATCGTTTTTCCAGAAGCAAGACACCAGAAAAGTGCAGACAGCCAGGGCTGCCGTGATCGTCCATAAAAGATAACGTTTTATGGAAACGGCGCGTTCGATTGAGAAGAAATTTTCGGGGATCTTTTTTATGGCGTTAACGGTGATGAACGCCAGGCCTAGTGACGGCAGATAAAGGTAACGCAGGGCCATGGGATTGGGATTGGGTAGCAGGTTGGAAACAGGCAGATAAAAGATCAACACCCACAGGGCGAAAAAAAAGACCGGTTTGGCCGCACATCGCGATCTCACCAGAAGGATCAAATATCCCCCGAGGGCCAAGAGGTCGAGAACCATCGGCCAGAGATCTTCTATCCTCATGGGCGGGGCGTACAGGGACGGGACCAGGGTGACGGTCCACGGCAGCAAGAAAAATCCCAAATAGTGCCGCCAGATCCGCAGCATCATAAGCAGGTGTTTCCCCCCATCCCCATTCAGGAGTATGCCCTCTTCCCCCAAAGCCGGATTCGGAAATACGAAGAAATAAAGCAGCAGATAAAAAACGGCGATGGAAGAAAAGAGGGCTCCCTCTTTTGCGTTTATCGGTCTTTGCATGCGTTCCGGGAAAAGGCGGGCAAATAACAGCAAGGCCAGCGGTAACAGGAGCGCGGGTTCTTTGGAGAAGACGGCCAGGAAATAAAAAAAGACCGAGATCGACAAGGCATGCCGGCTGCGGGACAGGATGTGGTTTTTTAACCAGAAGTAAAAAGAGGCCAGGCCAAAAAAGGTGGCCAGCAGATCAGCGCGGTAACCGATGGCGCAAACGGCTTCGGTTTGGATGGGATGCAATCCGAAGATAATGGCCGCAGGCCAGGCCGCGGCGGGATAAAGCAGCCGAAGAATAAGGACCACCAGAAAGACGTTCCCCAGATGCCACAGGAGGTTGTGCAGGTGATGGCCGGCCGGGTTCCCCCGCCATAACCAGGAATCCAGAAAATACGTCGCGCTTAATACCGGCCGGTAGGCCACGCTTCCAGTGCCTTTATCCGGCCCGTCTTCTGTCAGGTAGTCTAAGGGCTTGATATTGTAGCCGGGCCGGAACAAGCGCGGGAAGTTCGACCAGGAACGATAAAAGGAATTATATTCGAACAAAATATGATCATCCCCGACAAAATCACCGGAGAGGCAGGGCGAAAAGGCTGTAAGAATGAGGATCCCGAGGCCGATTCCTTTCGCTAGCGATCGTTTGCGGGGCTCGGAGTGTTGATGATCCATCTTAATTGAATTGGGGGATGAAAAAGTGGCGGCGAGTGGATTTAAACCACTGACCCAACGGGTATGAGCCGTTTGCTCTATCAGGCTGAGCTACGCCGCCAGTATTTTCAAAATGTCGTAGGAACCACTGAAAGGGATATTTTAGGGAAAAGAGTGCTTCAGGGCAAGTCTTTTTTACCGGGATGTCTCAACCCGGCCGTAACCAGCCAAGGCCGAAATGTTTAGAACTTCCAGCTCATGAGACGACTGTTGTTGAAATAGAGCCGGATATTATCCCAGAATTCTTCATCCTGGGAGGCGGAAATTTTTTCGTAGGTCCAGATCTCCAATTGGCTTCCGGCCGAACCCGAACGAAAGATATCGTCCGGCTCACCGTATAATTCGCGGACCTGGCGGGTGGTTAAATCTTGAGAGGATGCAGCGGCGGTAACAAAGCGATGCAAGGCCAGGTAATGTTGTCTCTTTTTTTCAATCCGCTCTTTTTGTTCACGCAAACGATCGGGGTTGTGAAAAAGAGAACAAGCGCTCAGACTGATGGTGAGCCCAAAGACAAGGATGCGGTAAAAACGAAAGCCATGCAATTGATTAGCCATTGACGATAATGAAGAGTAAAACACCGATGATCCCGGCGCAGATGATGTAAAAATCATTAAAATAAAAAAAATCGCTAATTTTTTCTTGGAGCGAGTGCGGTTGCTGAACGGATTCCGGCTCAACCGATCCGCTGGTTTGCAGACCAAGAACATCCGCTTTCTTCAGGCGCAGGAATTGATTCGCGATGCGATAGGCGGTCAGTTGGCCTTCCTCGATGAGGTCCATGATCCTTTTTTCGCTGACACCCAGGATCTGGGCGGCCTCGCGGACAGGGATATATTGATCAGATGACATGAATCCTTGATCCTATTTGGTTGTGATAAGAATAGCGGCCGAAGATGAAGGCAAAATAGATTATTTGACCTTGCCGGATGCGGCCCAGTTGTCGATCTTCGAGCGCTCAAAAGTCCAACTGTCGCCGTTGCGTTGGCCCGGGATCTTGCCGGACGTGGCCAGTTCCAGGATGGCCGGGGCGTCGATCTCAAGATAACGGGCGACCTCATCCAGGTTCAGGATATTGTCCATCATTTGGCATTTGCCCTGGAAGATGGCCCCTTCGACGATGTTCAGTTTGGAGGTCGAGATGTTGCCGGTCAGAACCGCGGTGGGCATAAGCACGAGCATTTTTTTGGCAACGATATCACCGCGAACCTTTCCGGCGATAATAATATTTTCGCCGGTAATGTGGGCCTCAACAAAGGCTGCGGAGCCGATGGTCAATGTGCCGGAAGTCTCAAGGGTGCCGTTGAAATTACCGTTGATCTTGAGGTTGACAGGGTCTTTGAAGGACAGGGTGCCGTGCATCTGTGCGTTGATCTCAACGGTTTTGTCGGATGATAGTGCGTCGTCTTTTCGGGATCTGATGGCCATAGATTACCTCCTTAAAGGTTTGGGCTAAACGAAAATTAGGCAAGCGGGCATTTCCGTTCCCGTCGGGCTTGGCCCCCCCCGGTTTCACCTCGAGATCCTGGTGATCCCGGCTTGGCTAGGATAGATGGAGTAAACCGTTTAGCGGTATATTATTATTTTAAACGCGCCTCCAGCCGGCGCAACCCGACCAGAACCGCAAAGATAACCAGCGCAAAAAGGATGCCGGCGCTGTAATGTCCTGCGCCGATGGCCATGCCGATCCCGGAAACGGTCCATAAGGCTGCGGCGGTTGTCAGTCCCGAGACCTGACTGCCGGCACGGATGATCGTGCCGCCGCAAAGAAAGCCGATCCCGGCGATGATTCCCGCCATCATCCGGGTAGGATCAATATCGCTTACATTTTTATATATATCAAAAACATGAAATGAAGTCAATACAATCAAGCATGATCCGACCCCCACCAGGATGTGTGTTTTCAAGCCCGCTTCTTTGCGCCGGTATTCCCTTTCTGTCCCGATCAAGCTGCTCAGGATGATCGTCAGGGTTAGTTTGATGAGGATATCCATGATTTCATGTGGCATGTCTTCGGCCTCTCTTTTTGGGATGTTGAGTTTTCATCTTTCTGTAAACATGATAGGCTCGTCCGGCGATCATGGCCGCATTATCCGTGCATAAGGATAAATTTGGGATGGAAAGACGGATGCCGTCCCGGCCAGCCCGGTCTTTAAAAAGAGCTCGCAGGCGTGAGTTTGCCGCCACCCCGCCTCCGATCACCAGATTTGAGACGCACATACGCCGGCAGGCCCGGAATGCCTTTTCAAGCAAGTCCGAGATGACACTTTCCTGAAAGGCAAACGCAACTCGGCGGATATCAAAATCCTGGCGCTTTCGGTTTTTTTGGGTGTAATAAAGCACGGCGGTCTTGATCCCGCTGAAGCTGAAGTCCAATGTCCCGGACAGGGTTTTATCCGGGAAACGGATAGTCCGTTCCCTGGAGGCCTGGCGGGCCAGGCGGTCGATGGCAGGGCCCCCGGGATAGCCCACATCCAGGATGCGTCCGACCTTATCAAAGGCCTCGCCGGCGGCATCGTCACGAGTCTGTCCCAGACAGTGAATGTGGGCCTGATCTTTGATGTGATAAAGATTGGTATGTCCGCCGGAAACGATCAGTCCTATCGCGGGGAGCCGCGGCGGCAGCGGACTCGGTTGACGCGGATTTCTTTCCCTCAGGAAGGCCGCGTAGAGATGGGCCTCAACGTGATTGACGGTTATGAGGGGTTTTTTCAGGGCATAACTCAAGGCCCGCCCGCAGGCCAACCCGACCAGCAGGGAACCGATCAAGCCCGGCTCATGCGTGACGGCAATGGCATGGACGCTGTCCCAATCTTTGTCAGCATTCTGCAGGGCCTGACGGATGACCGGCAGGATCAACCTGACTTGCTGACGCGAGGCGATCTCCGGGATGATACCGCCGTATTTTTTATGCTGGCGAAGACTGGAAGAGACGACATTGGATAAGACATCTTTTCCGTTTTGAACAATGGCCGCTGCGGTTTCGTCGCAGGAAGTTTCTATGCCCAGGATATTCATGGCAGGGAAGGATGTTCCCATAATTCTTTGACGGTAACAAAGCGAAACCCCTCTTGGACAAGAAGCGGAGCCTGTTCCCGGATCACGCTCCAGGTCAACGGGCGGGCATGGCCGATACCTATGGCCACCCCCTTTTCCCTGGCCTCCCGGGCAAGGTCATTCATTTGTCCGATGATATAATCCCGGTCTGCCTCATTGTCAAGAAAGACGTCCCGTTCGGCACAAGGAATCCCCATCTCCCGGGCCAAGCCCGGCGCCACAGATTGAAGCGTCACCCGGCTGTCAATGAAGAACAGGTCGCGTTCTTGAAGTTCGTGCAAAACGATTTGCATGATCTTTTTATCTTCCGTGGCCTTGGACCCCATGTGATTGTTCACCCCTTGAGCGTGCGGGACGCTTTGTAAGGCCGAATCGATCAGCGCCCGGATGGCGCTGGGTGTCATATCGCTCGTCACGACATAGTTCGCCCCGTAGGTCTCGTGCCAGACATGGGGTTCCATCGGCAGGTGAAGCATGATCCCTTTATGGTGGCGGTGGGCGCAATCGTCGACGGAACGGGAATACGGCAGGTCGGGCAGGATAGAGACCGTCAAAGGTTGCGGGATCGAACGGAGTTGACGACAGGATTCCTGTGAGTATCCATTATCATCGATGATCAGCGCGATCTGTCCGGTCACCGGTGTCTCGGTGGTTTTGATGCGACGGGCTGGCGGCGGGGCGTCTTTCCGCCATCGAAATAAGCCATAAGAGCCTGCGCCCAGGATCAGCACGAGCAGGAGCCACCGCAGGTATGTTCCCAGAGGGGTCGTGATCCTGGTCTTGGGTGAGGAAGAACTCATGGCTGGACGGCCGGTGACTCCGTATCCCCTGCCGCGGAAGAGCCGGGGGTCGGTTCGGCTGTGTCCGTCGCGCTAAGGGTTGACGTTATGTCCCCCGCCTCTTTTCTGGCGATGAGCAATTTTTTGTAAACCTTGATCCCCTTAATAACGCTTAGCGCGCTTTGGATTTGATTGTCATT
>CAZBSU010000114.1:0-6616 GCA_964494745.1 uncultured Planctomycetales bacterium
TATCGCACCCGCCCCGATATTGACATTTTTCCCGATGCTGGCATCCCCCACAAAGCCGAAATGCTTCATCAACGAATGCGATCCTATACGGGAACGCGACACCTCCACATAATTGCCCAGCGTGACATGGGAACTGATCCGGGTCCCCGGTCTTAATCGCGCAAACGGCCCGATAGCACAATGCGATCCGATGCGGACATTGTTTTCAATGAACGTAAACGGGTGGATAACCGTGTCCGGTCCGATCTTTACATCGTGCTGAATATAAGTTGTCCCGGGGTCGATGACCGTGACCCCGTTGAGCATAATCTGACGCAAGATGCGGCGCCGGACAACGTCTTCGGCGTGGGCCAAATCAATACGGTTATTGATCCCCAATCCTTCCGTCGGGTCTTCGGTCTCCAACGTCTCGATACGGGCCTTGCGTTCGGCTAAATGGGCCACGATATCCGTCAAATAATATTCTTTCTTGCGGGGATTGATCTTGATATGCCTGATGGCTTCCCGCAAGACCGGCGCCTGGAAACAATAAACTCCGGCATTGACCTCCATGATATTCTTTTCGTATTCGCTCGCGTCGCGTTCTTCCCGGATAGCCACGGCCTTGGATCCGAACCCGCGAATGATCCGGCCATATCCTTCGGGATGCTGCGTGACCATCGTGAGAAAAGTAACGGCTGCCTGAGATTTTTTATGTTTCTGAACCAGGTCGCGGAGGGTCTTTGTCGTTAGCAGGATCGCATCGCCGCTCAAGACAAGCACATCCCCGCGAAACGTCTTGAGATGCCCCAGGACGGATTTGACCGCATCTCCCGTCCCTCGCAAAAGCCGCTGACGAACGATGCGGACTTTAGGGTCATTCTTCAGAATCTGGTGGATCTGAGCATGCTTATGCCCTAAAACCAGGTTGATCTTGACGGAGCCGACCCCGCGGGCCAAGTCCAGCACGTAATCAATCAAGGGCTTACCGCAAACGGTATGCAGGACCTTGGGCCGATCCGATTTCATCCGGGTCCCTTTCCCGGCTGCCAGTATGATTGTCTGCAAATCTTTCATGACATGGTAAAAATTAAATTTAAGAAAATTTTTAAAACAAACCTGTTTTATCCCTGGACGAATAACTGCCCAGCCAGGATTCGAACCTGGAACCACAGCTCCAAAGGCTGGTGTGTTACCATTACACCACCGGGCAAAATCTTTTACGAAAATGGACCTTGAGACCTTTGTCAAAGGGCATAAAAGGCATGGGATCTTCAGCCGAGATGGTGTTGGACCGGGATCTCGGACAAAACCATTTTATGAGTCGTAACGGTTGCGACCAAGGCACCCTGCCGAGGAATCAGACACGAAATCTGACACAGGCAGGCTGCGCATCATGGCTTATTTCGTTCTTCTGAAGACGGCCCTTGGGCCTTATCACTCTCGATCTTATAGGCATCCAGGATCTTGTTCTGAAGATAATCACGGAATGCCTGATTGACAGGATGGGCAATATCCCGATGCTCGGCCTTGGCGTCATGAACGGAAGATTCTTGACCGTCATGCTCCAGCGGTTGGGCGCAATGGGCACAGAAACGGCTGCCGGCCTCATTTTTAAATCCGCATTGACGGCAGGAGATTCTGATCCGGCGGGAAGGCATGGCGATAAACAAGCCCCCGGAACCATGTATCACCTTGATATTTCTGACGACAAAAACATTGTCAAAAGTCACGGTAACATAGGCTTTTAACTTTTTATCCGGGCTCTGCTTCAAAAAAACACGGATTTCCGTAATCTCCATCAGCTCCCCCTTATCCTCACATGGAGCTCACCACATAAACCCGATGGTAATATTTCTCTAGCTTCTGGGACAACCGACAAGCTTCTTGCCGTGAAGGAAGCATACAGAAAAGGGACGGACCGCTGCCTGAAAAATGGACCTCACGATCAAGCAATCGCGAAATCTTTTTTCTTATCGGGCGGATGCGGAGGCAATTTTCACATATGCTGGTTTCCAGATCATTACAAAGAACACTATTTATCTTATATATATTATTATTTAATAAATGGCGAATAAGGATATTAACATTATCGTTTGTCTTTGTCAACTGCAAATTCAGCCCCCTAAATACTTCTGCTGAATATATTTTCAACCTTGGGACAATCAGCAGATGCCAAAAACGATGGGGAATCTTCACCGGTTTGATGCGATCCCCGCGACCGGTTCCCAGGCCCCAGGGCGTCTGTGCGAGAAAAAAAGGAACATCACTGCCCAACGAACGGCCATGCCTCATCAAGACCGGCTGGGAAAGCCCTAGGGACCAGAGCCGGTTCAGCCCGGTCAAAACAGTCGCCGCGTTGCTCGAGCCCCCGGCCAAACCGGCGGCTACGGGAATTTTCTTAATGAGGCGAATATCAACCCCCACCTTGACATGGTAACGGTCTTGCAGCAAACGGGCGGCCCGGACGACCAAGTTAGAGGCAGCAGATCTCAGGGCAGGATGATCGCAAGCCAAATGAATCGCCCCCGTCCGGTTGGCCTTCAGGACAATCGTGTCGCAAAGATCAATCCGCTCGAAAAGGGTCTTGATGTTATGAAACCCATCGGGACGTTTATTGATAACCTTCAGAAAAAGATTAAGTTTGGCGGGAGAACGAAGGATTAGACGGCTCATAGGAAGGATGAACCCCTTTATTCCAGCAGTTCCAGCTTCTCGCGAATATCAGCCTGCCCCGGCTTCAGGTCCAGGGATAAAGACCAAAACTTTTTGGCCTCCTCGGTCTGGTCTAATTGAAAATAAACATCTCCAAGGTGTTCATAGACGACCGGGTCCTCCAAATAGCGATTGGCTTGATTCAGATAGGTCAGGGCCTTATCGTATTCCCCTTTTTTAAAATAGATCCAGCCCAGACTGTCAAGGTAGGCCCCGTTTTGCGGATCGTTCTCAAGGGCATTCCGGACCATGGTCTCGGCCTTATCAAGATGGACCCCCTTTTCGGCGTAAAGGTAACCGAGCGAATTCAGGCAATCACGGTTTGACGGATCGGCCTTGGTGCAACGCAAGAAATATTCTTGGGCCCTGTCGTTTTGCCCCTGTTCCAGATAAAGCGATCCCAGCAGAAACAAGGCGTCAATATTGGCAGGATCCAGGTTGAGATAGGTTTCAAATTGCGAGATGGCCTTGTCGTATTCCTGTTGGGAATAATACAGTTGCCCCAGGTAACCATAGATCTCCTTGTTTTCGGGCTGGGCCTCGCTGAAGGACTTCAAGATGGCCTCATATTCCAAGGCCGCTTTCTCAAAATTTTTCCGGCTGGAATAAATCAGGGCCAACAAATACCGGGACTGGATATTCCCGGGATCCTTGTCCAGAACAAGCTGCAGTTCCGCCTGGGCTTCGTCGAGCATCCCCAGGCGGGCATAATCCGTCCCCAACCTCAGATGGGCGGCGTAATTATCGTCAAAGGCCGCGGATCTTTCGTATTCCTGAATGGCCTTTTCCGTATACCCTTGCAGATCATACACCACGCCCATCGTGTAGGAAGCCAGACTCCGACTGCGCTGGTGCCGGTTCTTCTGGCCCGTAGAGGCCCCGGCCTTCGGACAAAACCCAGCGAGGGAAAAGCATACAACAAGCAGGCAAGATAAATATTTTATCCGCACCATCATCTCTCTCGGTCAATTAGGCCCAGTCTCTCTTCTTGAGATGACGCAGGGATTTTCTTAACTTTTTACGTTTGTGGGTCGTGATTTTCTTTCTTTTGCGTTTGCGTCCGCAAGGCATAAAGCACCTCTTCTGATATTAATAGATAATTTTATTCAAAGCGTATTCGATAATCCCTTCGGCGCCGGCGGCCTTGAGTTCGGGGATTAACGTCCTGACTTTATTTTCCTGGATGACGGCTTCGACCGCCAACCACCCGGACTGGCTCAAGTGAGAGATGGTGGGTTTCTTCAGCGCCGTCAAGACATCAAGTACGGCAGCCAAATTCTTCTCGCTGACATTCAATTTCATTCCGACCATCCCATCGGCGTCCAAGGCCCCCTTGAGCAGGATACGAATCTGGTCCATCTTGTTTTTCTTCCAATCATCACAGAGAGATTGTTTGTTCGCGATAAACTGGGTGACGGATTCACAAACGGTGGTGATGATGCGCAGTTTGTGCGCGCGCAGGCTGTTGCCCGTCTCCGTCAATTCGACCACCGCATCGACCAATCCGGCCGCGACCTTGGCTTCGGTGGCCCCCCAGCTGAATTCCACATCGGCCTTGACGCCGTTCTTTTTCAAAAACATCTCGGTGACATGAACCAATTCCGTAGCCAGCCTTTTGCCCTGCAGGTCCGAGACTTTACGGATCGAAGAATCCTCCGGCACGGCCAGGACCCAGCGCACCTTATTCGTCGACTGTTTGGCGTAGCAAAGATCGGACAGGACCTGAATTTTGGATCCGTTTTCCTTGATCCAATCCGCCCCGGTTATGCCGCAGTCCAAGACGCCATCCTCGACGTAACGAGACATCTCCTGGGCGCGCAAGAGGACCGGACTTAAATCGGGGTCATCCATGTAAGGAAAATAAGACCGTCCCGACACATAGGTCTTGAAACCGGCCCTCTCGAAGACCTTGACCGTCGCTTCCTGAAGGCTGCCTTTCGGCAGGCCCAGCTTGAGTTTTTTTCCCTTGGGCATAACAGCTCTCCCATTCCATGCGGTTTTGAAAGGAGGTATTATAAAGGCGCGTCGGCATCTTGTAAAGAATTTTCACGAACATGCCGACATTGATTCCGACGTCATCAACCAACCTGGCGCCATGATTATGATCTTGTCAAACCCTTGGCCAGGCGTTATAATGAAAAATTCTTACGAACCGCTTATTTTAAAAAATCGAGAATTTGATGACATTATAACATAAAAGACAAGGAGTCCCAATGTTAAAGATATTGAGAAAAAAAGGGGTTATGCGCAAATTGCTCTGGATCCTGGCCGTCGTGATCATCCTGGCCTTCGGATTCCTCGGCCAGGCCTATCTTCTCAACCGCGGCGGACGGGAGAATATTGCCGGACGCATATACGGCCGGACCGTTTCGCTTGAGGATTTCCAACACCACCTCGAACAGGTCCATCTCCAGGCCGTCATGCAATACGGTCAAAACCTGCAAAAAGTTTTGCCCTACCTCAATCTGGAATCCCAGGCTTGGGACCGGATCATCGCCCTGCACGAAGCCAGAAAGCGGAAGATACGCATAGTCGACGAAGAGGTCGTCAACACGATCCGGGACAATCCTTTTTTTCAAAAAGACGGCCGATTTGACCGCGATATCTATCAAAACGTCCTCTACGCCCTGCGGATGACACCCCGGCAATACGAAGAGGGCCTGCGCGAATCTCTTAAGATCTCGCGCCTTTTTAGACAAATAACCTCAGACCTCGATGTTACCGAACAAGAGACCCTCCAACGTTACAAACTTCATAACGAAAAAACTCAGATAAGTTACATCTTTTTCCCGAACGAAAAATACACCCAGGCCGTTGTCCCTGACCTGGATGCGATTCGGACCTACTATAAAAACCATAAAAGCGAATTTATGCAACCGCCCCGTATCAATGTCCATTACCTCTCTTGGCCCTACCCCCCGGAGGCGACGCAGGATGACAAGGATGAAATCTTGGATGAAGCCCTTGAGGTCGCCATCGACCTGAGGGAAAATCCCGACCTGGCCGCTGTGGCCCAGACCTATGAGCTTGAACTTCAATCCACGGGCTTTTTTAGTATGGAGAAACCCGTGCTCCGGGAAGGCTGGTCATTCTCGCTAATCCAGCAGCTTTTTCAAAAAGACGTCGGCTTCATCAGTGACCCGGTCGAAACCGCCCAGGGCATCGACATACTGCAGATCAGCGCCCAAAAAGAGGCCGAGATCCCCGAGTTTGACGCGATAGCCCAACAGGCCCAAACGGCCTGGATCCAAAGCCAAGCGCGAGAATTGGCCCAAAAAGACGCATCCCAATATCTGCAAAGAATCCGAACCGAACTCGACAAACAAAACCGGGAATCTTTTGTCCAATTCGCTAAAGATAACGGCCTGGATATTTCTCAAACGCCGATCTTTACACGAAACCAGTATCTCCCCAAACTGGGCCCAGCCGGGGATTTCAAAGCCGCCGCCTTTAAGCTGGAGCCGGAACAACCGATCAGCCCCGTCGTGGCCACGGCTAAGGGATATGCCATTCTCCATTTGGATTCAAAGATACCGGTGGATATTGAGAAGTTCGAGAAGGAAAAAACGTCTATCGCCGAAGAGATCTTATCCCAAAAGGGGACCGAGGCCTTTAATGAATTTATTTCCCAGTTAAGACAGGAGGCACGTCTGGAAGACAATATCTCCCCCCTTATGGAACAGCAAAAAAAGGCCTCCCCCCCACCTCCGGGGGAAGGCGATTCAAGTCAACCGTCTGATCTTTAATCAACGGTCAAATCCGGCCTGCTCGTGCTCACTTTGCCCGTAAGGGACAATCGTGTCTTGTGGCCCCAGCACCTTAAAATAATCAGTCGGGAAAGTATTCTTCACCGAACGGATGATGCCCTGGGCATCCATCAAAAAATAGGTCGGGACACCCAGGATGCCGTATCGGTCGGACA
>CAZBSU010000115.1:0-4643 GCA_964494745.1 uncultured Planctomycetales bacterium
CCTGACCCGGATCATGAACCCGACCCGCGGGCACATGCGCATCAACGGCCGTCTGTCGGCCCTGATCGAGGTCACGGCCGGGTTTCATCCGGAGCTGACCGGGCAGGAGAACGTCTATCTCAACGGCACGATCCTGGGCATGAAGCGCGCCGAGATCGACGCCAAGTTCGAACAGATCGTTGAATTTTCCGGGCTGAAGGATTTCATCGACACGCCGGTCAAACGCTATTCCTCCGGCATGTTTTCGCGGCTGGGTTTCTCGGTCGCGGCCCATGTCAACCCGGATGTCCTCCTGGTCGACGAGGTCCTGGCGGTCGGGGATATCGCCTTCCAGTCCAAATGCGCGCAAAAGATGCGCGAACTGCTGAACTCCGGCGTCACGATCGTGCTGGTTTCGCATAATATCAATTTGATCCAGAACCTGTGCAAGCGTGTTTTGCTGCTGAAGAGCGGACAGATCATTCGGCAGGGCGCGGTTGAGGATGTGGTCCCGTATTACGAAAATCTGGTTCTTCAGGAAAGGGAAGAGGAGATGCGGGATAAAGTTAAGGACAAGACCTATAAAGTCAAGGTCGACACCCGTTCCGCGGTCGAAGTTAAAAGTGTTTCCATGATCGGATCCGACGGTCAACCCGCGGAGACGTTCCCCATGAGCGCTCCTTTGCATGTTCGGGTCGCTTTTCAATCCGAAAAGAAGATCGAGAATCCTGTTTTTGCCTTGAAGATCGAGCGTTCCGACGGGATCGTCTGCTGCGCGTCAAACAGCCGCGGCGACGCAGCCGCCCCGGCGTCGATCGAAGGGGACGGTGTGCTGGATATCCGTCTGGATCCCATGAGTTTGATCCCCGGGGTGTACGCGACCAATGTCTCGATTTGGGACAGCGATATGATCCATCCGTATGATTACGGCAAGGACAGTGTTTTTAAGATCGAGGTCAGCGGGCCCAAGATCCAGAGCGATGCGGTTCTGCTTCAGAAATCAAAATGGTCACTTAATCAATAAAAGGATTTTTAATGGAACCTGCCTCGACCAATAACACGTCCCGGCCCAAGGTGGCCGTTGTCCTTTTGTGCTGGAACTGTGTTGATGACATACAAAAATGCATCCCGTCCCTGCAGCAGATGGACTATGACAATTTTTGTATTGTCGCGGTCGATAATCATTCAACGGACGGGACCGCGGACACCATTGAGCGGCTTTATCCCGAGGCCGTCCTGATCCGGAACGATAAGAATCTGGGTGCGGGCGGCGGATATAATACGGGGGCATGGTATGCCCTAGAGCATGGGGCGGATTATGTCTGGTTTTTAAACGCTGATACCGTGGTTGAGCCGGATCTGATTACCAAAGTCGTCGCCGCTGGCGAAGCGGACCCTACCGTGGGGCTTTTGAGCCCGGGGATTTATTATTTATCCGATAGGACGCGTCTGCAGAATTGCGGAGGTTTCTTGGATTGGTCTCGCTTTCTTTCTCATATTTTATTTAGTTTTGAAGAGTTGGACAGCATTGACCCGGATGATCTCTGGCTGCCTGGTACAACATTATTCATTAAACGTGCGGTGCTGGAGAAGATCGGTGCTTATGACGAGAAATATTTTGCCTATTGCGAGGATAGGGATTACTCAATGACGGCCCGCGCAGCCGGTTTTAAACGCCGGATTGTCCGGGCAGCCAAGATTTACCACCGCTACCATTCGGTCGATTTCCGAGAAGTAAAAAAATTGCCCCCGCATGTCATCTTTTTTATGACCCGCAACGTGTATTTTTTTTGGATGAAACACCTGAAGGGATTTTCAAAGGTGCGGTATTTTTTTCATTATGTGTCTGAGGTTTTCGATAAACTCGGTCATTACAAAGAAGACGGTTGTGAAAATTTATTGGATGTCGTTTGTGACGCGTTTTATTTTGCATTGCGTAATATCGACGGTCCCTGGGACCGGCAGATTCAGATGCCGGCTTTGATTAGAAAATGTTTTTGCGCCTGTCCTTTTTTGGTGACGGATTTATTGAATGGTAGATTCGGGGCGATCGCGAACCGGATTTTTTGCGGTAGGTCGAGAAAAACAATATGAAAAAACATTACATATTCTTGCGCAGATTTTCGGAATGGCCCGTCTGGGGCGGGTGCGAGAATCGTGTTTTGGATTATTTCAGTGAAATCGATTATAAGAAAACGACGATTACTTTACTGACCAATCATGATTTGTTCAGCCACCGGTTTAAAGAACACAAAATTCCGGCAAGAGTTCAATTGTTTCCGTTTGACTTACGTCCGAGCATGGGACATTTTTGGGAGATGTTAACTTTGTTGAGATCTTGTCGGCCGACTCATGTCGTTATCATCCAGGGTGCGTTCACGGACTTTTCGCTCGCGGATTTCGCCGCTGCATGGATCGCTTCGTGGGGCCGACTTTTTGCTTTGGAAGTCCAGGGAGCGCCGGGCCCTCCGCAAAAATGCAGTAAGAAGTATCTGGGCGTTTTCCCGGGAACTGGATTGTGGTGGTATTGTTATATGATACAGATGTCTTTACGGGGCTGGTTATGTAAGAGAATTTTAGCCGTGAGCGATGAGGTTAAACAACGCATGGTGGATCTTTATCATTACCCCGCGAGTCGTATTTTGTCTGTTTTTCATGGTATTGACACAGGCCGCTTCATGAGCGATCCCAGTCTGAAAAAACGCTTGCGAAGTCAATTCGGGTTTTCGAATGAAGATGTCCTTTTCATTAGTACAGCCCGTTTGTCTCCCGAGAAGCAAATCGGCCGACTTATTCGGGCATTCGATTCTGTTTTTTTCGAACAGAAAAACATTGTTCTTTTGGTTTTGGGGACCGGGCTGTTAGAAGGAGACCTCAAAGATCTTGCCAAGGCATGCCCCTGCGCCGAACGGATTAAATTTCTCGGTTTCCAGAAAGACATTGCGGATTGTCTCAAGATGAGTGATGTCTTTATCCTCCCATCGGATATCGAAGGGCTGGGGATTGCCCTTCTGGAGGCCATGGCGACCGAGTTGGTTTGTATCGCAACGCGGACACCGGGCCCGAATGAAATCCTTAGCGATGGGGATAATGGATTCCTGGTTGAGAGGACCGAGGAAGGGATTCGTGCCGGGATGATCCGGGCTCTGCGGTTATCCCACGGGGAAAGACAGGCGATGACCCAACGGGCCCGCACGCTCATCAACGACCGTTTTCAGCGGGATAAACGCGTTGCGTATGCTTTGGGAATTTTAGGAATCAACACGGAGAATGCTACTTGTTAAGCATTATTATTTGTACTTACAACCGCTGCGATTCGCTGAAGGACGTATTGGATTCGTTAAAGCAGCAGGAATTCTTCGGCCAGGGGCCCATCGAGACACTGGTGGTTGACAATAACTCAAGTGATCAGACCTGTAATGTGGTAGAAGAGTACGGCCGGGACTTTCCGATGCCGTTACGCTATGTTCACGAACCCCAGCAGGGTATATCGATAGCCCGCAATCGCGGGGTCCGGGAAGCTAGGGGGGATATCCTGGTGTTTGCTGATGATGACGTGATCCTCGAAAGAAATTGGGTTAGTAATATTCTAGAATTTTGTCAAAAGCATGATTTCGCTGCAGCCGGAGGGCGGGTCTTGCCTTTATATCCCGAAGACACTCCGTCCTGGGTCTTGGATAATCGGGACATTCTCCGGGGTCCGATCCTGTGTCATGATTACGGTCCAGAAATTAAGCCGTATGATGCCGACATGGATCCTTTTGTGGGAGCGAATCTGATTGTCCCGCGGGCGACATTTGAGACGAGCGGTTTATTCAACACCGATATCGTGACGGGAAAGTATACGATGGGCGAGGATACGGATTTGTTTTTAAGGTTATTGAAAGAGGGCCGAAATCTTTTTTATTGCGGGAACGTTTGCCTGCGGCATAAGGTGGATAGAACTAGGATGAATTTGAGATATCTGGCGCATTGGAGCATGCGCGCGGGCCGCTTTTACGCGTTAAGAAAAGAGGCCCGTGAGTCTTGCCCCATGGTCCGGTGGTGCGGCATCCCGCGCTATTTGTTTCGCCGGGTTTCCGGCGAAGTCTTGGCGTTGATTTGGGGGCTGTTCAACCGGCGGCGTTTCCTGCAGGTCTGGATCAGGCTGTTCGTCAATGTGGGCATGATCCAGCAGTTTTGGCGAATGAGACATTAAAAGGGGCAATCAGTTACGAGTTGCGGGTTTTTGGCTTGAAGCTGAAAAAGACGTTAACGCGCACACTCGTAACCCGCACACTCGTTAACTCTGTTACGAGTGTGCGGGTTGCGAGTTGGGTCACGGGGGCTCTGGTCCAGCTTGATATGAGACATTAATTGCGGAATAGTTGGGTAAGTATTTATATGGAAACATTGCCAAAAATAAGCATTATCATTCCGATCTACAACCGGGTCAAGCACCTGCCGGACGCGCTCAACAGCGTCTTTGCCCAGGATTATGCGAATTATGAGGTCATCCTCGTCGACGACGGCTCGCAGGACGACATCCGTGCCGCCCTGGAGGCCCACCAGCGCTCCGATAAACCCGCGGTGACATACATCCGTCAGGAGAACCGCGGTCCGGCCGGCGCGCGCAATCGCGGGATCAAAGAGGCCCGGGGGCGTCTCATCGCCTTTCATGACAG
>CAZBSU010000115.1:4653-6546 GCA_964494745.1 uncultured Planctomycetales bacterium
CAGCGATGACGAATGGTGCCCGAATTTTCTTTCGCGAACCGTGTCGGTCCTTGAGGCCGAGGACCTCGACTGGGTCAGCACGGCCTCAATGCGGGTCGTGATCGACGAAGACGGCTGCGAGATCAAGCGCCATGTGATCCTGGACCAAACCATTGACAGCTTCAATGAGTTTTTTTTCGAGACCCTGGAGTTCAACCTGATGGGCGGCCCGTCCCAAAATATCTTAAGGAAAGAATGTTTCGAGCAAGAGGGGCTCTTTCGCGAGGACCTGCGTATCCGCGATGATTGGGAGATGTGGCTCAGGCTGCTTAAGGCGGGCTGCAGCTTCCGGAAGATCCCGGAGCCGCTGTATCAATACAAGATCCGGGCCGACAGCATTACCAAGACCTCCATGCGGGAAGGCCTGCGCAATACCTACAGCGTTCTGCGCCAGTATCGAGATTACGCCCTGAGTCTTGATTCGGCCTTTCGCGACAAATACGCCGATCTGATCTGGAACATCGCCCGGCATCTCAAGAACCGACGGATCAGCGACCCGGAACTTTTTTGGAAGTGCATTGTCGAAAGCCTGCGCGTTGATTTTGATATCAACCGGATAAGGAAATCGTTTCAGTCCAATCTCCCGGCTTTAAGGTGACAGTCACCTTTTTGGGGGACAGGTTGGCCTCGAAAGCGAAAGAGAGCGGACTGACACCTTTCGGGGGCGGGGCAGAGCACGCGAGAACTGACTATGAAAATTTGCATTGAAGCCCAGACCTTAAACCATCATCAGCGTTCGGGTCTGTTGACCTACACCGAAGGGCTGGTTAACAGCCTCTCGGAAGTCGACCGGGACAATGAGTACGCGTTGGTCTTTTATTCCCTGCGCCGGACCGGAAAGGACATGCCCGGCCCGGGGGACGGGAATTTCCGAAAACATGTCCTGCGTCTGCCGGACCAGGTTTTTTTTGCCCACCAATGGATCAAAGACCACGCCGTCTTGCCGCGGTTTTTGAAGCAGAATGGCGTGAATGTTTTCCATCGGCCCGCCGGGTATACGTTGCCCAAGGTCAAAAACGTCAGGAAGGTCATCACCGTGCATGACCTTCGGACCCTGACGATAAACGATAATTTTTGGGCTCAGGATATCCGGCAGTATAAGAAATCTCTGGATGACGCGGATATCTGCGTCACCGTCTCGGAATGCACGAAACGTGATTTGATCGAGCATTTTAAGCTGGACCCGTCCCGTATCCGGGTCGTGCCTCTGGCGGCCGACCGGCGTTTTGCCCCGCAGTCGGAAGACGAAATCCGGGCCGTCCGAAAGAAATACCGGCTACCGCCGGTCTATCTGCTCTCGGTCGGATTCGTCCCGCGCAAGAACCTGGACGGGATCATGCGCGCCTTTGCTAGGGCGCGGATCCCGGAAGAGATCGGCCTGGTCATGACCTGCCGGATGAACTTGGAAACCTATCACGCGCTGGCGCGGGAGCTGGATATCGAAAAAAGGGTGGCATTTTTGAGCGATTTAAGGGATGATGAATTGGTGAGCCTGTATTCCGGGAGTTATTGTTTCCTTTTCCCGTCCCTGTATGAAGGCTTTGGCCTGCCGATCCTGGAGGCCATGCAGTGCGGGACACCGGTCATCACGTCGAATATCTCGTCCTGTCCCGAAGTGGCCGGCGACGCGGCCCTGCAGGTCGACCCGAAGAACATCGATGAGTTGGCCCGCAAGATCGAGGACATGGTCAACGATCCGGCCCTGAGGGAAGATCTTATTCGCCGTGGTTTCGAACGGATTCGGCATTTCAGCTGGACCCGTTTTGGGGAGGCCATGCGGCAGATATACACGGTCGCCTAAGGAGATGATACGATAACAATCAAGTAATGCGGTGGCTTGACTTCCGACTTAGA
>CAZBSU010000116.1:0-6503 GCA_964494745.1 uncultured Planctomycetales bacterium
CGAAGCTGGCCGAGGCGTATGGATTTCCGTATCAGCGCATCGATTCAGCTGCCGACATGACCCGGGCGATTCAAGACGTGTTGTCCGCGGGCGGACCCGTTTTGGCCGAGGTCATGCTGCGCAAGGATTATGTCTTCGCGCCCAAGGTCTCGTCGAAGAAAGAGGCCGACGGCCGCATCATCTCGCAGCCGCTGGAAAATCTTTATCCTTTTCTTGACCGGGACGAGCTTCTTTCGAACATGCTGGTCCGCGACGAAAAGGAAGCCTGACCGCGGCAAAATGGGGTGGCGGGGGATATCGCGTAAAACTCAATAGTTCAGGAGAGATAATATGAATGTCTTGGAATATGAAATGATCACGCTCTTGAAAAAACTGAAAGACGAGTTCGGCGTTGTCAAGATCAAGGCGGAATACGAGAACGAGGGCAGCCGCCAGGTCGAATTGATGCGGCTGAAGGATGTCGCGGACGCGGCCGGACTGCCGCTGATCTTAAAGATCGGCGGGGTGGAGGCGGTGACGGATATTTATGAGGCCCTTTCGATCGGCGCCAAAGGGATCGTTGCGCCCATGGCCGAGACCGCCTTTGCGGTCAGTAAATTTCTCAATGCCATCAATACCTTTATCCCGGAAGACAATCAGAAAGATATCGAATTCACGATCAATATCGAAACGATCACGGCCATGCGCCATTTCGACGAGATGCTGGCCCTGAAGGACCTGGGGCTGCTCAAGAGCATTACCTTCGGGCGGGTCGATTTCAGCGGGTCCTTGGGCACGGATAGGAGTTTTGTCAACAGCGCTGAGATGCTCCGGCATTGCACCGAGATCTTCGGCAAGGCCCGGGCAAAGGGCCTGCGGACAACCCTCGGCGGGGCCATATCCACCGATTCCATCGCCTTTATCGAGAATCTGATCAAGCAGGATCTGCTGGACAGGTTCGAGACGCGGAAATTGGTCTTCGACAAAGGCGCCCTGGTCAGCATCAACGAAGGACTTCTGCTGGGCATCAAGTTCGAGCTGCTTTGGCTGAAGAGCAAGCGGCGTTATTATCACCGCGTCAGGGACGAGGACGAAAAGAGGATCGTCATGCTGGAGAAGCGAGTCAAGGATACGGACAAATGACATCTTCCTGTTGCCGTTTATGTGGCGGAACACTTTTCCCGGAGCCGGTCCTGGCGCTTAACGGGATACCGAAGGCCGCGCAGTATTACCCTGAAGAAAAGGAGTTCTCGGAGGACCGCGGCATCGTGCTCAGCCTCTGCCAATGTTCGGCCTGCGGCCTGGTCCAACACAATCGCGCGCCGGTGGATTATTTCCGGGAGGTCATCACGGCGGCGTCCTTTTCCCCGAAAACACGGGCCACACGGTTGACACAGATGCGTGCATGGGTCGGGCGAAACGGATTGGAAGGCAAGAAGGTCCTGCAGATCGGCAGCGGCAAGGGGGACATGCTGGATATTCTTGAAGAGGCGGGCTGTCAGGCCTTCGGCCTGGAGGCGTCGGCGGATTCTGTCGTCCACGCGCGGTCGGCCGGACGCAAGATGATGCAGGGCTACATCGAGGACATGCAGGCCCTGGACAATGAGCCGTTTGACGGTTTTATCGCTCTCAATTATCTCGAACATCTGCCCTCTCCCGGGGCCGTCATCCGCAAGCTCTATCAGCACACAGGCCCTGACGCGGCGGGATACGTAACCGTTCCGAGCCTGGATTTTTTGCTGCGCACGCGCACGTTTTATGAATTCGTGGCCGATCACCTTTCGTATTTCACGACCGAGACCCTGACCTTCGCCTTTGAAAGCAATGGGTTCGATGTCCTGGAATGCGCCCTGATCAACGAGGACAATGATATCGCGGCGGCCGTGAAAAAGAGAAGGCCGCTGGATATCGCGGCGGATTACCGCGAGGTGGAGGCCCTGATCCGGGACATGCGCAGAATTATCGACGATGCCCGCGCGAAAGGCCGGAAGGTGGCGGTCTGGGGCGCGGGGCACCGGACTTTGGCCCTGCTGGCCCTGGCGGGCCCCAAGGACATTCAATACGTGGTCGATTCCGCGCCCTTCAAGCAGGGCCGGTTCACGCCGGTCACGCATTTGAGGATCGTCGCGCCCGAACATTTAAAGCAAGAAAAAGTCGATGTCGTCCTGGTCATGGTCCCGGGGCTTTATCCCGACGAGGTCGTGCGGCAATTGAAAGGGATGGACGTCGGCGTTGATATCGCCGTGCTGCGCGATAACAAGATACAATTCGAATCAACATAGAGGAGTTATAGGAGACGATGAAAGCCAAAGTTCAAGCCAGAGTTCATTCTTCCAAAAAGACTAAGCTCGAGGACGTGATCCCGCTGTCCACGCCCTTTTCCGTCCATATCGATCCTTGCAGCCTGTGCAATTTCAGGTGCAAGTTCTGTTTCCAGGCCGACACCGAGGCCATCAAGGCCAAGGGGCTGAAACTCGGCTATATGGAGATGGATTTGTTTAAGAAGGTTGTCGATGACCTGACGGCCTTTGACCAGAAGATGCGCAAGGTCAAGCTCGGCCTGCACGGCGAGCCGACCATGCATCCCAAACTGCCCGAGATGATCGCGTATATCCATTCGAAGAATGTCGCCGAGATCATCGAGGTCTTCACGAACGGCTACCTGTTGAATCCCGACCTGAACAAAAAGATGATCGATGCCGGGCTTAAGCGGATCAACATCTCGGTCGAGGGGTTGACGAGCGAGCAATACAAGGAGATGACCGGCGTGGCCGTGGATATGGAGAAATTCGTCCGGAATATCAAAAATCTTTATGAGGTCCGGGGGGACTGTCGGATCTATGTCAAGATCGTCGACAACAATTTCAGCGAGCAGGAAAAGAAGTCATTTTACGCCACCTTCGGCAATATCTGTGACGAGATTTATATTGAGAACGTCGTCCCGCAGTGGACCGAGGCGAATAAGTTCGGCCTGGGCGAAAAGGGGATGTACGGCCAGAAGATCACCAAGTACAAATATGTCTGCCCGTTCTTGTTCATGTACATGCATTTCAATTTTGACGGCACGGTCAGCGGGTGCACGCTCGACTGGCCCAAGGAGGTCCTGATCGGGGACGCCACGCGCGAAAGCGCTTTGGAGATATGGCAGGGGGACCGGCTGCGGGGCCTCCAGATCGCCCACCTGGAAAAGAAGCGGTCGCAAATCCCCCTTTGCGACAAATGCATGGCCCCGATGGTCTGCTGCTTTGAGGATCTCGACGATCATGCCGAGGAACTTTTGAAGAGAATCAGGAAATAATCTCATGGAGCCTTGTTCGAAATGAAAATATTGATCACCGGGTCGACGGGATTCGTCGGACGCAATCTAAAGGAATATTTCCAGGCACGCTGTGAGGACCTCCATTGCCCCAAACGCAAGGACCTCAATCTCCTGGACGCCCAGGCCGTCTACGAATACATCGCCCCCAAAAAGTTTGACGTGGTGATCCACTGCGCGGTCACACTGGCCTCGGTCGAAGAGAATCTGCGGATGTATTTTAATGTCGAGCGTTGCGCCGATTCCTTCGGCAAGATGATCTGCGTGGGGTCGGGGGCCGAGTATGATATGCGCTATTATGTCCCGAAGATGAAGGAGGAGTATTTCGGTCAGCATGTGCCCGGCGATATTTACGGATTTTCAAAATACGTTATTGGCAAGAACGTCGAGAGCCGGCAGCGCAATCTTTTCAACCTGCGCGTGTTCGGGATCTTCGGCAAATTTGAGGATTACAAGCGCCGTTTCATCTCGAACAATATCTGCCGGGTGCTTTCGGGGCTGGACATCTCCATGCGCCGGAACATGGTCTTTGATTATATTTACGTCAAGGATTTCGCCCGGATCCTGGAGATGTTCATGCAAAGGGAACCCGCCCACCGCAGTTACAATGTCTGCAACGGCGATCCGGTCGATCTGATGACCTATGCCAAGATCATCCAGAAGATCGACGGCCGGGGCATCCCGATCACCGTCAGGGAAGAGGGCAACAATCCCGAATATTCCGGTGATAGCACGCGTTTTGTGCGCGAGTTCGGCGCGTTTGCCTTCACGCCGCCCGAACAGGCCGTGCGGGAATTGTATCAGTGGTATAAAGAATCAAGCGGCATTGAATTTGACCAGGCGGTCTTCAAATAAATGAAAAAAGATATCCTCAAAGCCCTGGGTTCCCGTCCGGTCCTGATCTGGGGGGCGCGCATGACCGGCGTGGGTTTTCTGCGCTACGCCCAAAAACACGGGCTCAAGGTCATCGGTTTCGTCGATTCGGACCCGTCTTTCGGCGCGCGGACCATCAGCGGCCTGCCGGTCCGTCGGCCCACGGCGATCCCCGAATACAGGGCCGCTTATAAGGATCTCGTGATCCTGATCGCGGTCTCCACCAAGGAGGACGAGATCATTCGTCAGCTGGAGGCCATGGGGTTTGGGGGACGGGATTACGTCAAATACAATGATTTTTGCGGGTATTTTTTCACGATCGATGTCTCCGGCGCGTGCAACCTGAAATGCCCGTCCTGCGCCCGCAGCATGGCCGTTCTGGTTAATCCGAAAGGCTTCATGCCTTTGGATGACTTCAAGAAGATCCTCGATAAAATTCAGGGCGAAGTGGATCTCGTCAGCCACATCAATCTTTACAGCTGGGGCGAACCCTTTTTGCATCCGGACCTGCATCTGATGATCCGGGAAGCGCATGAGCGCGGCATGGCGGCCGCGGTCTCGTCCAATCTCTCGATCCCGGCCGCGGACCGGATCGAAAAGATCGTCCAGTCCGATCCGGATTATCTCAAGATCGCCTTGTCGGGATATTATCCCGAGGTCTACAACACCACCCACACCGGCGGGGATATCAATTTGGTCAAGTCCAACATGTACCGGCTGCGGCACCTGATGGGCAAACATAAATCGTCCACGGTCGTGGAGGTGATCTATCATCTTTATAACAATAATATCGGCCGCGATCTGATCAAGATGAAAGACCTGTGCGCGGAATTGGGGTTTACTTTCGCCAGCTGTTTCGCGAACGTCACGCCGATCGAACGGCTGATCGATTATTGCGAGGGACGCGTGGACCAAAAGACCCGCGAGATCTGTTCGCTGTTGCTGGTGGGGATCGACGAGGCCCTGGAGATCACCAGGCCTTACCGGGATTTGCCCTGCCGGTTTCTCACCAATCAGGTGAACATCAACTGGGACAGATCCGTGCCCCTGTGCTGTGTGTGTTTCGATTATCAACAGTGTATCGTCGCGGATGATTATCTCAAGGAGCCGCTGGCCGAGATCCAGAAGAAAAGGGAGCAGCATCCTCTATGCGAAAAATGTGAGAAGTTCGGTTTTCCGCCGTATCTTCTGGAGGTGAACCGCGGTGAATGGGAAAAGGCGGTGACCCGTCAAAACGCCAAGGGGGTGAGCCGGTGAAACTTATCAGCATCGTGTCGCAGTGTTACAACGAGGAAGAAAATATCCGGCCGTTGTTCGAGGAGGTCAAGCAGACCATGGCCGCCTTCCCGGACTACCGTTGGGAATATATTTTTATCGACAACAATTCCGAGGACAAGACGCCCACGGTCCTGCGCGAGATGGCCCAGCAGGATCACAATGTCAAAGTGATTTATAATACCCGGAATTTTGGGCAGATCCGTTCTCCCCTGCACGCGATGCTGCAGGCCCGGGGGGACGCGGTGATCAGTCTGGTCTCCGACTTCCAGGAACCCCCGGCGCTGATCGCCGACTTTATCAGGAAGTGGGAAGAAGGCTACAAGATCGTCGTGGGCGTGAAAAACAAAAGCGAGGAACCCTGGCTTGTGCACGTCATCCGCAAGACGTATTACCGTTTTATCGAGCGATTGGCCGAGATCAAGCTGGCCAAGGACGTCACGGGTTTTGGGCTGTATGACCGGGACGTGATCGAGATGGTGCGCAAGATCGATGACCCTTACCCGTATCTGCGGGGCCTGATCTGCGATCTGGGCTATGAGCGGGCGGAGATACGCTACACTCAACCCAAACGCCGAAGCGGCAGGACCAAAAATAATTTTTTCACCCTTTACGATTACGCCATGCTGGGGATCACGAATCATTCCAAGATCCCGTTGCGCCTGGCGGCCATGATCGGGTTTCTTCTTTCGATCCTGTGCCTGCTGGTGGCCGTGGGATATTTTGTTTATAAGTTATTATTCTGGAAGATGTTCTCTCTGGGCCTGGCGCCGGTCGTGATCGGCCTGTTTTTCTTTGCCTCGGTCCAGCTGTTTTTTCTGGGCGTTATCGGGGAATATATAGGTTCCATCTACACCCATATCAAGAAACGCCCCCTGGTCGTCGAAAAAGAGAGGCTCAATTTCGACTGACCGTTTTTTTTAAATCAGGCTTCGGGAGGATGATTGTATGCCCCTATTCACGTATGAATGCCAGAAATGCGGCCACACGTTCGAGCTTTTGGTTGGCATGACCATGGAAAAACCCAGGTCAAAGTCCCCCGTGGCAGTTCCCTTTCTCT
>CAZBSU010000117.1:0-6485 GCA_964494745.1 uncultured Planctomycetales bacterium
AGGAGATATCTTTGACCACCCTGGCCGTTGACTTGATGAGCGACATTGTCCAGCCCGGGGAAGAATATCTCAAGACATCTATGTTCGCCATGGACCGGGTGATCCGGGCGTATGACCTGGATGTCCAATCGGTCAAAATGAAGCCACAAGACATCCTCAAGCTCGCCCCGCCGTTCATCGCCAACTTTGAATATGAACATTTTATTTTTGTTAAAAAAATCTCAGAAGACGAAATAGTCTTTACCGATACCGGAGAGAAGAAGACCCTGACTCCGGAGGAATTTACCGAACAGCTTAGCGGGTTCGTGATGGTGCCGGCAGTCAACAAACAGGCCGGGGTCGATTATGAGACAGTCTCGGATGCCAAAAAGGCCTTTGTCTGGGGCAACAGCTGGGTGGACCGTTCGGACGAACTGCCGGGACTGATGAGCAGTAAAGAGATCTTTACGAATATCGCCATATCGGTCGGGCTGTTTTTTGTGACGCTTCTGTTTCAGGCTCACCTGGGGGCCATGTTTGAAAACATTCCTCTTGTCGGATCTGTTCTCGGCCCGGCCACGCAGAAAAGCGTCTTTCTGGGGATCGCTGGCATGGGGTTATCCGAGCTGGCTTCGACCCTGACCCAGGTGGCGGTCATGAAAGGCTGGATCGCGGAAGGGGATGCGTTTATTTTCAACATGGGCCTGACGATCGGGTTCTCGTATCTGGCCGGCGGGCTGTGTGAGGCGAAATTTGGTAAAGATATAGTCAATATGACGGCCGAAGAGTTGGCTGATTATAGGGCCTTATCCGCGGATCTTATTGAGGCCGGCAAAGACTCCGTGCAAGTTCTCGGCCAGGCCGTTACCGACGTAGAAAAAGCAACGGCTAAAGAGGCACTCGAAAAGACTGCGGGAGAGATTTTGGATAAGGCGGTCAAAAAGGGTAAGTCCGCGGCGGTGATTGGGGCGGCGGTGAAGGAGGCATTTGGCGTATTAACAAAAGGCATTATGGATGCCGCAGTCCTTGATATATTGAAGGACAGCATGTATACCGTTGCCCAATCCGCTATGGGCGCGTCGAAAGAGGCGGCGATAAAGGCGGCCGTTGCGGCCAGCACTGCTCCGAAGACCCCGATTTTGTCCGGGTTCGGGAAATTTTTTAAAGCCTTGGGGGAAAAAGTTAAAGGCGCGATGAAAGATATGGGCTTGGCGACAGAAGCGGACGCCCGCAAGGTTTCTTATCTGCAGCTCGCGGCGAAAAAGATCGGCGAAGGGGTTGCGTTTCTCGGCAGGAAATTTAAAGAGGCCGTTACCCTGGTGTCCAACGGTATTGAGAAGGTTCGGGAGTCCATCTTCGGCGAAGGAACTCAGACGGCCGCCGGCGCTGATGCCGCTGCTGATGCCGCTGCCGCTGCCGCTTCCGACACAGTCTCGGAGGCTGCCCGGGCCGAAGCCGCGGCCGAGTTCTTTAATACTAATTTTAATGCAATTAAGAAAGCCGACGGCAGTGTTGTCTATGAGGTGCAGGGTCGCGAGGGCTGGTTTGGTAAGTGGCTGGCAAGCGCGCCGAAAGATTTTGCCAAAGGCTTTGGCATGGGTGTCGCGTTGGGGGCCGTCAAAAAAGAGATTTATGAAGAGCTGGCCGATTCGATGGGGCTGGAGGAAGAAGACGGTGAAGGCGACGCGGTGGACCGCATGGTCTTGGAGGCGGTTATCGGAACCGTGTCCTCGATCGGCGCGGAGATGACTTTGGCCGGCACAAGCATGATGGCGGACCAGGTCCTGGGCACGGATTTCGGCGGGATGTTCGGCCTGCGCAACAAGGAGGACCGGGAACAAGAGGCAGAGATAGCGGCTGAGCTAGAGGCCGAGAAAACGGCCGCCGAGGCCCGGGAGAATTTTGTCAAGGGCGTAACAGCGTCTTATGACCCGGACTCGAATTTAGTTCAGGAAGAGGCCGATGGCGTTTATAAAGTCGTCTTTAATGAGGCCAAGCAGAATTATCTTGATAAAAACGGCAAAAGATATGTCCGTTCCAGCTATTGGAACGACGTCGTCGAATTGACGGAGTCCCAGATCACCCGTTTTGTGCGCAGCATGGCCGGTGTTATGCTTAGGAAAGTTTTCGCCGAAAAGGTCGACGACGAGATGTTCGCGCCCGATACCCTGGCCTCCCAGGCCATCGGCAATATAGGCGAGATCCTTTTTGCTGTCGGGTTTGACAAGGTGGTTTACGGAGGCTCCTATCAGCCGACCGGCGGGGGTGTTAACGAGGAGGATTTTAAAAAGGCCAACGGATTGAATGACGAGGAGCTTGCGGCCGAAACGGATAAGAACGGAATCGTTCGGATAAACGACATATATTACCAGCGGACGCTGAATGAGCAGGGCAAGGCCGTCTTTTACGAGGTCAACGCCAAAGGCGAGCGGTTGAACGATAAGCCTATTTCCGACGAGGAAGTTGCCCGGAATGATCTCAAGAAGGCAGAAGCGGACGACAAAGGCATTATTAAGATAGACGGACAGACGTATAAGCGCGCCGCTGCCAAAAATGGGGATTCGATTTATGTCCCGGTTGTGGACAATGCCTACAGCCGTTTGGCGCGGGCCGTGTTCGCGTCCCTGTCGGTAGCCCTTGTCCTGGATGAGATTGAACGCGACAAAGGCGAAGATTACAAGAATGATCAACTGCGGCAGCTGGAATTCCGCGCCCTGGCTTTTGTGACCATGTCCCTGCTGGAAGGCGCGGCGGTTTATGTCGCCGGAAAGCTGCCCGGAAATGAAAAGATGGCCAAGCCGGATGAAGGCGTTCCCGGCACATGGTCAAATACCGATCAGGATAATCAGCTTGTCCCGGTTGAAATTCAAGAGCAGGCCCGTGCGGCGGCGGAACAGGCCCGCGATGAGATTTTGAACAATGCGCCGCGTGAGGTCGACCAGACCTATGTGCAGGCCAAGGCCGATGCGGCCTACAATGAGGCCTATAAGGAAACGATTGAGGAAAAATTCACCGATCAGGTTCGGCGGGAAGCCGAGGCCCGTTGGGCCGGAGAAAAGGCCCGCGACGAGGTCTTGAGCAAAGCGCCGCGGGAGATGGATCAGGCCTATGTGCAGGCCAAGGCCGATGAGGCCTACAACGAGGCGTATGCGGCCGCGATGAAGAAACCGTCTTTTCTTTCGCAATTATTCAGCTCCCCGGCCATGACCATTTTCGGCCGGAATATAACCGGGCTCTGCGCTGAATTTATTGGCAATATGTGGACTGCTTACGGCACGGCGCCGGGGGCCGGGGGCAACTGGGAAACAACGATCGGGGCGGACGGGCAGAAAGATCACGGGATCATGCGTTTCAGTCGTTACGCGGACGAGAGGGTCAAGCGCAGCGGCTGGTCCGGCACGTATTCGCCCCTGGAGACGATTTACGATCCGGTCACAGGCATCAAGGCCTTTCGCGAGGCCATCGAAGAGCAGGAGGCTGAATTGGCAGGGCAGGCGGAAAGGCCCAGCCCTGATTTGAATTCTATGGGCATTGACACGCGCGTGGCCCTGCGTTTGATCGATACCTTGAACAGCAACCGGACGAATTATCATGTCCGGGCGCTGAACACTCAACTCGGTGGCGGGATCGTCAATCCGAGCGTGTATTCCCGCGGCGGCATCACGGATGTGACGGTCCGGATCTTCGAATACCTGCTGGCCGGCGCGTTCAAAGATCATGCCAAGGAAAATGTCTTCCGGGACCTCTTCGGGTTTACGATCCGGCCGGTCATCCCGTATCTTGTCAACGCCCAGACGGGATTGACGGGTGTGCTGCTGGGACGGAGCACGACCGAACAACCGAACACCGCCTATAATCTTATAACGGCCGGCATGAGTCTCCCCGATTATCTCGTCGGGAATACGGCCCGGAAAAAATATATCTTGTCGCGGGAACAGGCCTTGGCGCTCGGTTTGCCGGCCGAGGATGTGTTTTACGAAGAAAACGGGATGAAATTTCATCCTTTGCGGGATAAACGGCCCGATGACAAAGAGACGATGGATGCCTATGAAGGCGGCTATGTCGACGGCAGAGGCAGAGGCGGGCGGTTGAAGGGCATTCCGGGCGCGGACGTGTATCAGCAGGAGAGGGAACTGCTCGGCCTCACAGAGGATGATCCGTTTGAGATCAGCGGTGTTTATGGGCAGGCCAATAGTGAAAAGAAGATCTTGTGGGCCCGGGATGTTCCGGATGTGAGCGCGGGACAGATGGAGTCGTGGATGGCCAAGGGGACGGAACTGGCCGCGGCCAGGGAGCAGAAACAAAAAGAAGATTTTCTGAATATTATCAAACATGGCGCGCGGTATTTATGGACAAGTTTTGTCGCGGGGAATTTGTCCCTTGAGACAAAAGATGATTTCTTTGGCGCCTGGGAAGAATTAACCGAAGGAGACGATGAGGCTCTTGGATCGCTGCTCCAGCTAGGTCAGTCAGCCATTCTTATGGCCAGCGCCGTAGACAAAAAACAAAAGGCAAAAGAAGATTTGCGCGCCGCCCTGGATGATACGGGCCGGCCCTCTTTGGAAATGGTGCGGCTCGCCGATGAATATTCCGGCCTGATCTCGGGCCAGCCGCTCGGCGGGTGGCATGTTAACGGCATCCTTGTTGATGCCGCTGGGAATTATGAGCGGCGGTCTTTATCTAAGACCGCGTTCTGGTCAGGCAAGGTTGAGAACCCGCTCGGCATGAAGGTCCACTATGATGTCGGCCAGGGCGAATTTATCCAGGGCGCGACCCCGTTTGATTTTGCCCTCAGGGAAGATTTCACCAGCGATCTGATGAAGAATTTTGACCTTTTGGGCGTTACCAGGAAGGGCGCGAGCGATTCTTACGCGGCCTTTTCCGACTATACCCTTTTGGACATGATCAGTCCTATTTTTAGTGATGAAGCCACGCGGGATGCTTTTATGCAGGATGTTATTCGTTTTCAAAAAGGCAAGAAGTATATGTCCGACCAGGGGTTTACCAGCCGGGAAAAGAAATTTGGCCGGCGTATGTCGCTTTACAGAGATCTTCAGGCCGGGGCCGCGGACCGGCTCGCGAAATATACGGGCGTGGATGCTTCCGATGTTCAACGGGAAAGAAACGAGTTTGTCGGGGCTTCCGAGCGCGAGAACGATAGCAATACGACCTCGATTGTCCTTCCGGGCCGCGTCCAGGGAGAGACATCGGAACAAGATTACGGCCAGCATCCGTTGATGTTTTTCGCGACCAGCAATCAGGGCCAGGATCAGCCCCTGGTCGCCAATCTGGCTTTTGTAACGGACGCTGAACGCCCCGAGGCTCTCACTTTGCGGGGGAATACCCTGACCGCTGTTGAAGAAGGCGCGCAGCTTTATAATTATGTCTTCAGCGGACCGCAGCGGCAGGGCATCGGCGCCTTTATGTTCGAGCCGCCGGCCGAGGGACTGCAGATTGACGCGCAGGATTACATGATCCGGGATATCACCAACTTGAGCACCGGCCCGGGCGGCCGGGTCGTCGGGAATCAGATGCGCCATATCATGAAGGGCAATTCCTTTACCGGCCTCGATACCCCGGTCACCGCCGCGGATCTTTATGCCGCCGCGAGGGAAGCCGGCCTGGACGTCAGCAATGTTTCTGAGATCCGCCTGGTCAAGGCCAATAAACTTAAAGGCGGGGCCGCGGTTGTGGTGCATCACAACCAGAAGGTGCTTCTGATCAGCAAAGAGGCCCTGGAGAATCCGGACTTGATCAAAAAAGGCGGGGATTCCGGGGTGGCCGACACCGGTGATTCCTTGGATCCCGTTTTTCAATACAGCGACAATATTGTATCCAGCGACACCGACGAGCTTCTTTCCGCCGCCCGAGAAGCCGGTCAGGATGTCAGCGATGTCACCGAAATCCGCGTGGTCGAAAACAGGCAGATTAAAGACGGTTCGTCGGTCGTGGTAGACCGCGACCAAAAGATCCTTTTGGTCAGCGAAGAGGCGCTTCAGGAGGACACGGAGCTGACCGAAGGAAAGTATGCCGGGAATGATCTGGCAGGCCTGCTGAAGAATAAAGACGGCCTTAACGGCGCCGTGAGACTGCAGGACGATGATCTGGACCCCACCACCCGGCGGGATGTTTTCTATAGTCGGGAAGCGTTTAAGGAGCCGTCGGGTATGTATAAGAGCGTTCAGGGCGAGCACAACGACGACCCGACCCCGACCCGGGTCAGGGTTCTGGCCACGGATGAAAATGAATATTACGCCGAGGCAACCATTACCGGCGGGTGGTATAAGGTCGAAAACGGGCTCGTGACTTTCAGCGTGAGGGCCACGGGTGATTTCGCCGAATTCGGGGTCGACTCGGACAACCGGGATAAGATCGTTCTTTATTCCGCCCCGGAGGGCGAAAGAGGCCATATGCTGAAAAAAGACGTGGCCCGGGAAATCCATCGCATATCGGATGAGGCCGGCCGGGCGGCCTTTGACAAGGCCCTGGAAGACGGGGAGATGCCG
>CAZBSU010000118.1:0-6428 GCA_964494745.1 uncultured Planctomycetales bacterium
CACGCCTGAGCAAGAGCGAGGCCAAAACCAAGATTATCATCCTGTTGACGGACGGGATGAATAATGCGGGCAAGATCGAGCCCTTGGAAGCGGCCCGGGCCGCGCAGGCCATGCAGGTTAATATATACACGATCGGGGCCGGCAGCAAAGGGATTGTCCCGTTCCCGGTGACCGATATCTGGGGCCGGACCGTTTATCAGCGCGTTCAGATCGATATGGATGAAGATGTACTCCGCCAAATCGCCGAGATGACCAAGGGGCGTTATTTCCGGGCGACCGACACGGCCTCCCTGCGGGATATTTACGGCGAGATCGACCGGCTTGAGAAGACCGAGATCAAGGAATGGGGATATAAGGAATATAAAGAATTGTTCGTCCCTTTCCTGGCCGCGGCCTTGATCTTGCTGGTTTTGGAAATCCTTTTATCGCAGACCATATGGCTTCAGATACCTTGATATGATCCGGTTCGCACAGCCATCGATGCTTATTTTTTTATGGACCTTGCCGGTCCTTGTCGGATTCTTTATCTGGGCCCGGCGCCTCAGGAACAGACGGCGGCAGCGTTTTGCCGAAAACGATGTGTTAAAGGAGATCATCCTTGATGATGATCGATCTTGGGTTGATCGTAAACACATTTTTATTATTTTGGTTTTCGTGTTCTCGATCCTGGCCCTGGCCCGGCCGCAATGGGGTTTTGAATGGCAGCCGGTCAAGCGCGAGGCGCTCGATATCTTGATCGCGTTCGATACATCGAAAAGCATGCTGACCCAGGATATCCGTCCCAACCGTTTGGAACGGGCCAAATTGGCCGTGCGCGACCTCCTGAAAAAGGCTGTTGGGGACCGGATCGGGATCATCGCCTTTGCCGGGGATGCCTTTCTGGTCTGCCCGCTGACCGTGGATTATAACGGGGTCCTTTTGACCTTGGACGATCTGGATGTGAACACGATCTCCCGAGGCGGGACCAATATACGGGCGGCCATTGACGCGGCTTTGCGGGAATATAAGGAGGTCCCGAGTCAATACAAGGTCTTGGTGATTTTGACCGATGGAGAAAATTTGGAAGGGGACGCGGTGGCCGCCGCCCGTCAGGCTGGGCAACAAGGCATACGGCTTTATACCATCGGCCTGGGAACGCGCGCGGGCGAGTTGATCCAGGTCGAGGATGTCTTCGGCCAGAAGGAGTTTTTAAAGGACGAGAAGGGGAATTTTGTCAAATCCCGGCTGAATGAGGAGCTCCTGCAGCAATTGGCCTTGACCACCGGGGGCGTGTATGTCCGCGCCAGCGGGGCGGAATCCGGTCTCGATATGGTCTATGAACGCGAACTTTCAAGGTTGGAAAAAAGGGAGATCGAGAGTAAAATGGAGAAAAAATACCATGAGCGTTTTCAATATCCATTATCCTTGGCGCTGATCTTCCTGGTTGTGGCAACTTGTTTACCTTTTGCAAAAAGACGGAAAAAGGCATGATCGTCTTAGGGCTTGTTTTTTTATTTCTTTGGATGGCCCCGTTGCCGCCGGCGGCGGCCGAGACATTGGGCGGGCGCGTCCGTTTGGGGAATGAGGCCTATACGGCCGGAGATTATTCCCAGGCCGTGGAGACATACCGCCAGGCCTTGGAAGCGGACCCAGAATCCGAGATATTGCATTTCAATCTCGGCACCGCCTTGTACAAGAACGCAGACTATGGTTCGGCTGTTGAGCATCTGCAGTCGGCCCTGTTGAGTGATGATAAGGATTTGCGGAACACGGCGCATTATAATTTGGCGAATGCCCTGTTCGGTTTCGGTTTATCCAAAGAAGAAGAGAATCTTGACGTGGCGATCCGTTCTCTTGAAAAGGCCCTGGAACATGAAGGCCAGGTCCTGCAGTCCGAGCCGGAGGACCTGGATGCCCAATTCAATAAAGAGGTTATTGAGCAGGAATTGGAACGGCTGAAGAAAAAACAGCAAAAGCAACAAAAAAATCAACAGCAAAATAAACAATGCTCGCGTCCAAAGAAAGATCAGGATGATTCACAGAAAAATAAAGAACAGCAACAGCAGCAACAGCAACAAGAATCCCAGAACTCATCCAACGATAACGAAACGTCTTCAAAACGTTCCGATTCCGATCGGCCGGAACAACCTCAGCCCAAGCAGGATGAAGCATCCGCAGACGATCAGGAAAAACAACAGGACCACCAGCCGCAAGGCGGGGATGAGCAAAAACCCGGGGACGGAGACAGTGATCAAGACCCGTCTTCGTCCAGGGATACGGGTGAGATGGATGAACAAGAGGCCCGCCGGTTCCTGCAGAAATATCAGCAGACTGAGGAGCCCCGGGGCATTCTGAATTTGTCCCCGGAACAGGCCAGCGAGGCGCCGGTGGTGAAAGACTGGTAGATCATTTATGTCAGTTATAGGTAAAAAAAGTTTGGGGGCGATGGCCCTTTTGGGGGGACTGATGATCCTGAGTTCCCCGGCCTGGGGCGGGGATGTCTCTTTCGAAGCCCTGGTGGACCGCCGGGTGGTCGAGCTCGGTTCGTTTTTGCAGTTGAATCTGAGGGTGGAAAATGCCTCCGATCTGGATCCGATCAAATTGCCTGACCTGGACGGGTTTGCCGCCCGTTATCTAGGGCCCTCGACCCGGATTTCGATCGTCAACGGCAAAACGACGTCAGCGGTCTCGTATATTTATAATCTCTACCCGACCCGTACCGGGACCCTGACGATACCGCCGTTTTTGATCGTTTATAAGAATCAGGAATACCAAACCCAGCCGATCGAGATCGAGGTGGTTGAGAGCGGCGCCGGGACCGGGGCTGCCGCGACGCAGGGTAGTTCATCCGTCGGTCTGGAAGACAAGATTTTTTTGCGTCTCTCCATTCCTAAAAAAGAGGTTTTTGTGCAGCAGAAGGTCCCGGTCACGGTTCGTTTATATGTCAATGGCCTCAAGGTCCGGAATATCCAGTATCCGGAATTCCGGCACGAAGGGTTTGTGATCGAGGATTATCAGGAACCCGGGCGCGGCAGCGAAGTGATCAACGGCCGTTCGTATCAATATTTCGAGTTTAAGACCCAGCTGTATCCGACCCGTTCCGGGACCCTGACATTGGGGCCGACCAAGCAGATCTGCGAGATCGCGTTTCAGCAGGCGTCCCGCCGGTCCGGCGGTTTCGGCGGATTTTTTGACGAAGATTTCTTTAACAACTTTTTTGATACTTACGATACCCGTCCGGTCACGATCGAATCCAATGCCCTGGAACTTCATGTCAAACCTTTGCCGGAAGGCCAACCGGAGGATTTTTCCGCGGCCGTGGGCCGGTTCGATTTCGAGGTCCAGGTCTCCCCGCGTCGGGTTAAAGAAGGCGATCCCGTTACCGTGCGCATGGTCGTCCGCGGGGATGGTAATCTGGAGCGGATCAAGATGCCCGCCTACACGGAATCCGGCTTGCCTTCGAAGGAATTTAAGATTTATGAACCGGATGTGACCATCGGGGACGGGTCCAAATACATCGAACAGGTCGTTATCCCCAAAAAAACCTCTGTCAAAGAGCTTCCGGCCGCGGCCTTTTCGTATTTTGACGTGGATAAGGCGTTTTACCGGACGATTGTCCGGGGGCCGTTTAAGATCGACGTCGAGCCGCTGGGCCGGGACGAGCAATCCCGGGTCGTGGGATTGGACGGCAAGATCCCGTCCAGTCAAACCTGGGATGAAAAGGTCGGGCATGACATCCTCTACATCAAACGGGATCCGGGCCAATGGCAGCGCCGCGGTTATCGTCTTTACCGGCAGCCGTTTTTTATGGTCGCCTTTCTGGCGTATCTTGGCTTATGGGCCGCTCTCTGGAAATTTCACGGTTTCCGTCAAAGATTGAGGACCGATCAGCGTTTTGCCCGGCGCCTGCTGGCGCCCCGCCAGGCCCGGCGCGGTCTTGCCCAGGCCCAGGACTATTTGAAGAAAGGCGAACGCCTGGCCTTTTATGACGCGGTATTCAAGGTCTTGCAGGATTATCTGGGCAATAAATTTCATCTGCCTCCGGGTTCCATCAACCGCCAGAGCGTCGAGCAGGCCCTGGGCCGGCGCCGACTTGAGGGGGCGGTTCTGGATAAGATGGAGGCTGTCCTGCGGCAATGCGAGATGGTCCGTTATGCCTCGGCTGAAGCGGATCAACAAGGCATGCAGCAGTGTTATGAGCAAACCCGGGAAGTCATCGATTTTTTTGAGAGGATATGATGCTTAAACGAATTCTTATTTTGGGAGTGGTGGTTACGGTATTTTGGGTCCGGCCGGTTGACGCATCCGTTCCTTCCCAAACCGAAGCCCTTTTCAACGAGGCCGGGGAGGCCTACCGCAGCGCCCAATACCAACAGGCCATAAGCCTGTATGAAGAGATCCGGCGCGGGGGATGGGAGAGCGGGCCTTTGTATTATAATCTGGGCAGCAGTTATTTCCGGCTCGGGGATATCGGCCGGACGATCCTGAATTACGAACGCGCCCGGCTTTTGATCCCGAGGGATCGCGAGCCGGCGGCGAATTACCGCTATGCCCTTTCTCTGCGGCCGGCCGGGACGGTTGATCAACCGCGCCACTGGCTCATGCGGCTGGCCCAGTTGGGCACGGTTCTGTTTAATATCAATGAGCTGACATGGATCGTTTTTGGTATTGTTGTGATGCTGGGGCTGGCGCACGGTCTGTTTTTGTTCGGCCTTTTGCCGCGCCGTCTGTTCAAGCCGGTTTTTCTTTTATGCCTTGTGGTCTTGTTGCTTTCCCTTTTGAGCCTGGGGGGGACAGCTGTTTTTATCCGTGACCGGGCTATTGTTTTGGAGGAGACCGAGGCCCGTTTTGAGCCCCGCGCCCAGGCCACGGTGCATTTCGGCCTGGTGCCGGGGCAGGCCGTCAGGTTGATGGGCGCCGAAGGCGCGTGGCGCAAGATCAAACGGTTCGACGGCAAAAGGGGATGGGTCCCGAAGAAGACCGTGGAATCCGTTATCGCCGAGGGATCAGATTCATGAAATGGTTCGCCGTTAAGACGATTTACCGTTCCGACACGACCCAGCGGCCGGTCAAACCGGATCTGAATTATGATCCGGACGCGACTTCGCTTGAGGAACGCATCCTTTTGATCAAGGCCCGCACGCGCCGCGAGGCCCAGGCCAAGGCCGAGAAAGAGGCCCGGCTTTACGCGGACAGACTGACCTGCACGAATCCTTATCAGCAGAAGGTCGTCACCCGTTACACCGGCTACTGCGATATTTATGAATTAAATCACAACCCGGCCGACAAGGCCGAGGTGTATTCTGCCAGCCGCATTGTCAGCCGCCGCATCAAAGATCGCAAACTGGCCCGGATTTATACCGGACGCCACGACCGCGATAACGGCCGGGGGAAATGGAAAAAATTTATTAACGCGCGGTATGAACCCAAACAAGAGGTTTAACATGAAACATCAAGGTTGCGGGCTTTTTTTTATTTTTTGTGTCCTGGCCGTTGTCTCCCGCCCGGGTCTGGCCGAAGACGAGCCGAAGGATTTGGCCGGTTTTTGCCGGCAGACATTTGAGCAGGAGGGGGTGTGTCCCGGGGAGGTCTGCGATTTGGTCACCGGGGAGGCGGTCGAGGGGGAGGAGCCGGTCAAGTCCTGTCAGGCCAAGGCCTGTCCCGATATCAAACCGGACGACTGCCCGGAGGATTATTGCGCAGTGATGGAAGATTGTTCCGGCCGCAAGATCTGTCATTTCCAGATGCCGGGGGAGCAGGCCGAATGCGGGGATATCGCTTATGCCGGACAGGATGTGCCCTGCTGTCCGGGACTGGTGCGGCGCTGCGGGATAGAATTTTTGGACGGGACCTGTGATATGGAAGGCCAAAATTCGGTCTATAATCTCCCGATCTGCATTCCCTGCGGTGACGGTATCTGCGGTAATTTCGAGAACCGCTGCAATTGCCCGGAAGACTGCGGCACCCCGCCCAAGCATGGGGGCTCGCAGCGCGACCTGCCGTTTGCCTATATCAAACCTTTGCCCGCGCAACAAGCGGATCAACAAGCAGATCAACAAGACGGCCCATAATTGTCTATGAAGCGTTTAAGATTTTTATTCCTTTGTCTTGGGCTGTTGGGGTTTATGGCCCACCCGCCGCTTTGGGCCGAGGACAGCTCCTTTAAGGGATTTTCGGATTTGATCCCGCTGCATAAGCATCTTTTTCATCGTGTGCATAGCGATAGGATTTGCCATAATCCAGTTCTTTCATCAATTTGGTTGGTGCGTTGCGTAAGTGCAAAGGCACCTCATCAGATACAGAGCTCTTGACATCTTTCATCGCCGACTTAAAGGCAGTATAAACCGCATTACTTTTTGCCGCACTTGCCATATAAAGAACCGCCTGAGCAATGGCAAGCTCCCCTTCTGGGCTACCGAGCCGCTCCTGAGTTTGCCAGGCATCAAGGG
>CAZBSU010000119.1:0-6370 GCA_964494745.1 uncultured Planctomycetales bacterium
TTGACCTCCCCGACCGTCAGGCTCACACCGTCGATCGTGACCGAGCCTTTCGGCACGATATAACGCGCCAGGCCGGGAGTGACAGCCATCCGCCATTCGACATAGTTCGGGATCGTCAGGCGTTTCTTAAAAATGCCGGTCCCGTCGATATGTCCGGTGACAAAATGGCCGCCGATACGGTCGCTGACCTTTAAGGACCGTTCGAGATTCACGGTGCGCCCGGGCCGGGCATAACGAAAAGTCGTCTTATCCAAAGTCTCCTTCATCAAATCGAATTCCAGATCCTGGTCTTTCTTCTGCGTCACGGTCAGGCATATCCCGTCACAAGAGATGCTGTCGCCGACCTTGGTACCGCGCGCCACTTTGCGGCCCCGAATCGTGATCGTATATAAATTTTTCTTTTTGGCAACCTTACGGATGATGCCCGTCTCTTCCACTATCCCTGAAAACATCTCTGCCCTCCTTTTATCGGGCGACATATCCCTGAAGAAACAAATCCTGCCCGATTGATTCTGTCGTTATACGGTTCAAGGCAACGGTCTGTTGCAGACGGCCGGGAAGCAACCCTGTCACCGAGCTCAAGGCCTGCTGATCCCCGATGATCCGCGGCGCAATATAGATGTGCATCTTATCAACAATCTTCGCGCGCAGGGCGCTGCCGATCACCCCGGCCCCGCCTTCTATGAGAACACTGCTTATCTCCCTTAAAGCCAATTCCTTCATCAGCCAGGCCAGGTTAATGCGGTCGCGGTCGGTGGGATCGACCAGGACCGTTATGCCCCGCTTCCGGAAACTCTCGATCTTGCGACCTGGGGCCTTGGGGGTCACGACCACGAAGCCATCTTCCGGCCGGCACCCGCGGAAAAGCCGGGCCCGGGAGGGCAAACGCAACTTGGCATCCAGCACAATCTTTTTCAGCCGCTTGGTCCGGCGCTTGGCATTCAAACCAGGGTCATCCGCCAGCGCCGTGTTGATCCCGATCAGGATCGCGTCAAACCCGCCGCGGAGGCCGCGCGCGTAATCCCGGGCTTTTCGGCCGGTGATCCATTTCGATTCGCCGGCTGCGGTCGCGATCTTGCCGTCCAAGGTCTGGGCCGTTTTCGCCACGACAAAAGGCCGCCGCTGGGTGATATAGGTCATAAAGGCCTCATTAAGAAGCTCCCCCTGACCTCGCAAGAGACCGCAGGAAACACGAATGTGCCGGCGCCTTAATTTGGCGATGGATTTCCCGCTCACCAAAGGGTTGGGATCCTTCATGCTGATGACGACCCGCCGGATTCCAGCCTCAATGATCGCGTCCACGCACGGCGGCGTGCGGCCATGATGAAAGCAGGGTTCAAGGGTGACATACAAACAGGCCCCGCGCGCCCGACCTTGGGCCTGGCGCAAAGCCAAGACCTCGGCGTGCGGTCCCCCGCAACGATGATGATAACCCCGACCGATAATCCTACCCTGTTTGACAATCACCGCGCCCACCATCGGGTTCGGACTGGTGCGGCCCTTTCCTTTTCGGGCCAGGGCATAGGCCATCTGCATATAATCTTGATCGGTCATGGCTTGTCAACGGGATGAGGGATAACGCGCCGCGCGCGCCTTCAGATCTTCCACCAGAGAATAGGGGATCTTGATATCGCCGATACGGCCGTGACTGCGGTCCTCGCCATGGGCATCCGAACCGCCGGTCATCAACAAACTGTATTTGCGCGCCAGGCCTTCATAAAATCGGACCGTATGGGAATAACGGGGCGGATAATACACCTCCAGCCCGTCCAGGCCCGCATCGACAAAACCGGGGATCAGTTCATCGACATTGGTCACTGCCGGGTGGGCCAAGACCGCGGCCCCGCCGGCCTGATGGATCAATTCGATGGCCTCATAAGGCGTCTGCTTGAACTTGGGGACATAGGCCGGCCGGTCATCGGCCAAAAAACGATCAAAGGCGCTGCGGATGTTCGAAACCCATCCTTTGTCAACCAGGACGCTGGCCAAGTGCGGCCGGCCGACCGCATCGGATTCAGCCAATTTTAGGACATCCTCGGGGATAATATTGTCCACGCCCTGTTCTTTAAGCTTGTCGATCATTTTATAAACGCGCTCAACGCGGGCATTCTGAAACTTGTGCAGCTGTTCCAGCAACTCGGGATGATGACAATCCAAAAAATACCCCAGGATATGAATATCCCTTTTCTGCTGGAAACAGGAAAACTCGATCCCAGGGATGATCTCCAGCCAGGTCCCTTCGGCAGCCTGAGCCGCCGGAGCGATGCCGTCACAGGTATCGTGATCGGTAATGCCCAGGCAGGTCAGCCCCTGCTTCAGGGCTGTCTGAACCACCTCGTTTGGCGAGGCCGTGCTGTCGGAGAAATGGGTATGGACATGCAGATCAGCGGTCTTATTCATGGACAACTCCGGAAGAAAAAGATTTAATCGGCATCCTGCTGTTTATCCTGTAAGGCAACGATCTCGGTCTTATGCATCTTATCGAGGATACCGTTGACGAATTTGCTGGATTCCAGGTCGCCGAATTTCTTGGCCAGTTCCACGGCCTCGTTGATCGTGACCTTAGGCGGGATATCCTCGGCGTAAAATAATTCAAATACCCCGAGGCGTAGAATATTGCGATCGATAAAGGCCATGCGTTTCAGCTGCCAGTTGGTCGCATAAGCCATGATCTTCTGGTCAATCTCTTGGCAATGTTCACTGACGCCGTAGACAAGCCTTGTGGTGAATTCCCGGATCTGCGGGCTGTATTCCTCGTGGGCATCTTGCCAAAAACGTTCGGCAATAACGTCCAGGCCAAAATTCGTGACGTCCTTTTGATAAAGAATTTTTAACGCGCATTCCCGCGACTGAGTCCGTTTACGCATAAGATATCCTGCCCCTCCTATCCCGTTACAAAGAAGCCATGGTCTTGATCATATCGAGAGCGGCCTCGGCCGCATCGCGGCCTTTGTTATCGCCGTCCTCCTGGGAGCGGTCATAGGCCTGATTGACCGTATCGGTTGTGATCACCCCGAAAATAACCGGTTTGCCCGTCATCAGGCCCACCTGGGAAATCCCCTGGGCCGCCGTCTCCGATACCAGCTCAAAATGGAACGTTTCGCCTCGGATAACCGCGCCTAAAGCCACGACGGCAGCGATATCCTTTTTCCGTGCCAGTTTGAGACAGGCCAGCGGCAGCTCAAAGGCGCCCGGGACATGCACGGTCGTGATCTGTGTCTTTTTGACCCCGCGCCGACGCAACTCATCCACACAGGCAGACAGCAGGCGTTTGGTGATAAACTCATTGAACTGCGAAACCGCGATACCGATTCCTCGTTTTTTGGGCATGGTCATATTCGTTTTTCCCCGGGAGGAGTCTAACCTTTGCCAGCCGGCATCAGGATTCCAGGCCGTCAAGCAAATGCCCCAGTTTTTCCTTCTTTGTTCTCAGATAATTGATATTAAAAACATTATGCGGGATGCGCAGAGGGACCCGTTCCACGACTTCAAGGCCATAACCTTCCAGTCCGACAATCTTGCGCGGATTATTCGTCAGCAGCCGGATCTTTTTCACCCCTAAATCAACCAGGATCTGAGCCCCGATACCATAATCCCGCAAGTCCGCGGCAAACCCCAGGGCCTCATTGGCCTGAACCGTATCCAGGCCTTGATCCTGCAATTGATACGCCTTGATCTTATTAAGCAGGCCGATCCCCCGGCCTTCCTGGCGCATATACAATAGAATCCCGGAGCCGTTCTTGTTGATCGCCTTCATGGCCTGGATCAGCTGCCCGCGGCAGTCACAACGCTGGGACGCAAAAACATCCCCGGTCAGACATTCGGACTGAACCCGTACCAGGACCGATGGGCCTTGGTTCACATCCCCTTTGACCAAAGCGATATGCACGAAATCATCGATATGGGATCGGTACCCGATCATGCGGAATTCCCCGTATTCGGTCGGCAAACGCGCCTCCTCGACGCGGATAACGATCTTTTCCGACTGGCGGCGGTATTTGATCAGGCTGTCGATCGTGGCGATCTTGAGGTTGAAGCGTTTGGCCAAAGCGGTCAGGTCTTGAGTCCGGGCCATGGTCCCATCCTCTTTCATGATCTCGCAGATGACCGCCGCCGGATAAAGACGCGCCAGTTTCATCAAGTCGATCGCGGCCTCGGTATGACCGGCGCGGACCAGCACCCCACCGCGCCGGGCCCTTATCGGAAAAAGATGCCCGGGCGTCTGCAGGTCGCTTGGTTTGGCGTTCGGATCGACCAAGACTTGCACTGTGCGGGCCCGGTCATGGGCCGATATGCCGGTGGTCACGCCCTGGGCCGCGTCCACCGAGATCGAAAAAGCGGTCTTGCTTTCCTGATGATGATGATGCGAGACAATGACATCCTTCATGGAATACAGCCCCAGGGCATTAAGCCGCTCTTCTTCCATGGGCACACAAATAAGACCACGGGCATGCGTGGCCATAAAGTTGATCGCCTCCGGCGTCACAAACTGGGCGGCCAAAAGCAGATCGCCCTCGTTTTCCCGGCCCTCATCATCGATAATGATGACCATCTTGCCCTGCTGGAGATCCTGAATAATTTCTTCGACGGAGTTGAACATAGTTCCTTTCCTTAGGGGTCAACCGTGCGTCATGACCCTGCCGCAAACCGGCATATTGCGTTACCATCCCTAAAAAAAATCCCGGGGGCTTCCCGGGAATCGATCAACACAACGGACTTTGGCCAATATGGACAGAACAGTTACCGTTGCTTTCTCCCTTCTAGGCTTTTCCCTATCGGCGTTTGTGCCACCGATAAGCATCCGCACACGCGGAACTATTGGCTCAAGGCTCTCACTTGATCAACTCCCTAAAGGAGCTCGCAGGCTTATCCATCCGGTAAGAACGGAATCACTACCAGCCGGGACTTACACCCTTAATCCCGAAAGCAAAAAATAATATATGAGAAATGCCCTCTTTTGTCAAGCAAATTAGATCCGGCCCATCTGATCGATCCTTTAAAAAAATCAATGGACGTTGGCGTGTTTGTCCATATACATCAAACGGTCGGATTTCTTGATCATATCCTCAATCGTCGCAAAATGTTTCGGGCCGGTATAGACAACACCCAAACTAATGGACAATGTGTAGCGGCTGGTTTTGCGTTTGTTATGCTGTTGGAGCTGGGCCTTTAACCTCTCGATCAAAATGGTGGCATTGGCCTCATTCACCCCGGCCGCCAGGATCACGAATTCATCACCTCCGTAACGGGCCACGAGATCCGATTCGCGAAAAAACTTCCTCAAAATTTTGGCGACGGTTTTTAGGGCCTTATCGCCTTCACGATGACCGTGGGTATCGTTGATCCGTTTGAGGTTATCCAGATCGATAAAAAACAGGGCCAACAGACCTTTGCGCCGTTTGGCGGCCTTGATTTCATGATCGGCCAGCATGAAAAAACTGCGCCGGTTATGCAATTCGGTCAAATCATCGATCAGCGATAGAGACCGCAGCCTTTCTTCCAGTTCTTTCAACGCGGTGATATCGAAGATCGCGCCGTCCAGCCATTGCAACTGACGGCGCTCATCAAAAATACCTTGGCCTTTCTCATAGACCCAGCGGGTTTGGCCCCCACGGTCGACAATGCGGTATTCCAGAGAAAACGGCAATCTTTTACGAACGGCCTGCTGAATGGTCAAAACGACTTTTTCGCGGTCATCCGGATAAATAATGCTGGCGTAGGAACGGACATTATTATGAATAAAGTCCGTCGAATCATAACCGCTGAGATCCCGGATGCCGGCGCTGATGTATTCCATGGTCCAGTCCGCGTCATTCAGGCAGCGATAGATGACGCCCGGGATGTTCTCCATCAGGGTCTTGAGGCGATGTTCACTGGCCTGCCAGGCCTGTTCGATCTGTTTGCGCTGGGTGATATCCCGGATGATACCGACGATAAATTTGGCGCCGGATTTATCTTCATAAAGGGTCTTTTTGGTGACGATCGTATGGACCTGGCCGTCGGCATCAGTGATATTCTCCTCATTCACATCTTCACGCCCGGTTTTAAACACCAACTCATCCCGGTCCCAAAAGATAGCGGCCTGATTCTTGGGGAAAAAATCATAATCCGACTTGCCGAGCAGGGCCTGCCGCTTGTGCCCGATAAAATCGCAAAAGGCGTCATTCAAAAAAACCCAGCGGTGCTGGCGGTCTTTCACAAAGATCGGATCCGCGACAGAATTGATGATTTTCTCCAAATAATCAGGGCTATGAACGGACGGCGCCGAAACGTCCTGATTTCCGGTGGGAAACTTTTTGGTCATTTAAACTCCGGGTATAAAATTTGCCAATCCGTATCATTGTAAAACTTCAAGCCCATAAATCCAATC
>CAZBSU010000120.1:0-1146 GCA_964494745.1 uncultured Planctomycetales bacterium
CAGAACCACAAAGGTTGTCCGGCCCTGATCTGTGACGGCCAGCAGATAATCCTGAGCCGCGTCCCCGGAGGTGCCCGCTTTCGGCGCGATTGCCATCGGCAGACCGTTATTCCGCTGATGCAGGATGAACCGGACCACATATTCCGCGGCCTCGGCATTCTCGACCTTCAGCTCTTTCTCCTCATCGGTCTGATCCTTATTGAACAGGACGCTGACCGCAGCGCTGGCGGAACCAGCCCCGCCGTAAATGAACCGAAGTTTGTACCCCTCCAGGCCGAATGCCTCCTTGACCTTTTTCACGATCTTGGCTTTGCGCGGGTATTGTTTCAGATCAAATTGAGCCGCGCTTCCGGTCCTGTCCGTCTTCAGGGCTTCTTCGGGTGAGTAATTATTCAGCACATAATCCGCCTTGTTCTGCTTCGGATAAATGTAGCGATCCTCACCGGCCACGATCAGATCCCGGACGGCATGGGTATGAGCCACCGAGTTGTAGCCGTTCTCGGCCTCACGGGCCAGCCGCCGCAGGAACCGCACCTCACGCGGCGCGTCGACAAAAACCTTGACCGTTTCAAAACCCTCACCCGCCTGCAACAGTTCATCTTCAAAGGCAAAGAGGTTATCCACAATGACCACGCCGTTCGGCGGCAGCTGAACCTTCTGCCCGTTCAGCTCAACGGCCTTGCCCTGGAGCAGGTCGCGGATATCCCGGGCCATATAATCCAGGCGCAGCGCGGACGGCTGATCCAAGTTAACCCGGCCGTCTGCCTCGCGCGGTTTATCCTTCCGGTCATATTTATACCGGTAATAATCATCCCCGCTGATAACGACTGTGTTTCTCTCTTGGCGCGCCAGGACTTGCTGCAGCGGCGCGCTGAGCGTGGACTTCCCGGCGGAGCTTGGCCCGCCCAGGTAAACCACGACCCGGCCCTGGCGGCCGGCAATATCAGAAATAACCTGCTGTTGCTCGGCAAAACGGACCGCGACCTGCCGGGTGTTGGCCGACATCAAATCAATCTCGCGGCCGACCTCATCCGTGTCCGGAATGTGGATACCGTTGGCGACCATCGCGGCTGAGGTGACCTTCAGCCCGAGCCCTTCGGCATATTCCCGGGCCGGCTTGAGCTCGCCGTCCAGCAGGTGTTTCGC
>CAZBSU010000120.1:1156-2604 GCA_964494745.1 uncultured Planctomycetales bacterium
GGGAACTTAGGCTTCAGCGGGTTCGTCGGCCCCACGATCAGCGCCTTGACGAACTTCTGCTCATCTACGCTCAGCGGATCAACTCCGCCAAGAATCTCGGCCGCCTTCTCTCTTGTCAGACCGTATTTCTTTAACAGCCCGGCCCGCGGCGTGATCCGTCTCAAGATCACCTGCTGGGCCATGCGGTTCACATAGGCCTTGAGGAAGAATTCCAGGCTCTTCAGGGCCGGATTATCCGGCTCGCGTTCCTGCGCCTCGCTCAACCGGGCGAAAAATGTCTCTGTGTCAGCCTCTTCAACGGCCTGGGCCCAGGACTCCATAAACGCTTTAGGCAGCTCACCCTTCTTGCCCACGCTCGCCACAGCCCGGCTCAGGCCGGTCGGGCCCCATTTCCGCATGAATGTCTCGGCATCCACTTCTTCTTCATCCGCCAGCACCACTTCAAAATCCTCACGCAACCGCGCCATAATCTCGTCCCGGACCTTGATCCCGCCCCACTCGCCCAATTTCAGGAGCAGCATGGAGACCGTGCCGGTCTTAGTCAGCTTGCGGTCACGCTTCAGCAGTTCAATGATCTTCTGCGCTTCGGCCGAATCATCCCGGCGCGCGCCGAAAAGGCTGCCATTCTCTTCCGTCCCGCCATTATCCGCGGGCTAGCCCTGACCGGCCCGGCCGGCGTTTCCGAACTTATCGCTCAACAGATTTTTACAATCCGGACAGAAATCAGCGGCGACCCGATCCAGCTCAGTCAAATTCTTGGAAAACTGCATGGCACAATTTCCGGACGCGCAGTGCTCCCCGTCACTCAGAGGCATAGCCGATGAGCCCAAGCCAAAGAGGTGCCCGATCTCATGCTGAGCATTTTTGACATTGCGGGAAATGAATTTTCTGCGGTTGGAATGTGAAAATCGGAAAGTAGAGGTGATCGTCAAACGTTCACCCAAATAAGTCCGGCCGAAGACAAAATTCTTGATGCCGCGCTCCGTGCGGGCGGTCAGGTCGGCATCCGTGATAACCAGCGTGGGCACAGCCTGGACAGGCTGGGTCAGGGACCAGGGCAGGACATATTGTTTACGGGCCGCGTCATAGCTGACCTCGAATCGATCCAGCTCGTCTTTGGCCGACCCCCGCGGCAAGGCCACCTGGATATCGGCGTCGAACGGCAGGGCCTTTCTGATGCCGGAAACGATGGCATCGGTTAATTCCTGATCCTCCGCCCAGGTAAAGGCGGGAATGATCCGCAACGCTTGCACCGGAGGCGCGTTGGCCTGCACGGGAGCGAACAAGTCGTCTCTTTCAGCGGCAACCCCGCCGTTGTCCAGGATATCCCCCTCCGGACACTCTTTATCAAGAATATCATACAGCGCCACCCGGGCCTTGGCCTTGTCATTGCCATTGGTGTCCAGCAGGGCCTGGCGCAGGGCATCGGAGACTTCTTCTTTCCAAAC
>CAZBSU010000120.1:2704-6326 GCA_964494745.1 uncultured Planctomycetales bacterium
GCCTTGGCCTCATCATTATCATTGGTGTCCAGCAGGGCCTGGCGCAGGGCATCGGAGACTTCTTCTTTCCAAACTTCATCGGCTATCAATTTGCTTTTATCATCCGACTGCCGGGCCGCCCGCAGGTCAGCCAAATGCTTATCAAGGATCTTGTCGACTGTCTTGGTCATTTCCTTTTTAATAACCTTTTTCGCGGCATCCTGATTTGCCTTGTCCACGGCATCATACAGCGCCGCCCGGGCCTTGGCCTCATCATTATCATTGGTGTCCAGCAGGGCCTGGCGCAGGGCATCGGGGACTTCTTTCTCCCAGACTTCATCCGTTATCAATTTGTTCTTATCATTCGCCTGCCGCGCCGCCCGCAGGTCAGCCAAATGCTTAGCAAGGATATTGTCGAACGTCTTAGTCATTTCCTCTTTAATAACCTTTTCCGCGGCATTATTAAAAGAGGCTTCCTTATCTAGCGCGCTATACAAAGACTCACAAGCATTGGCCTTATCATTACCATCAGCCCACAGAAGATCTTCTCGAAGATATTCCGGCAATTTCTCCCAGAATTTTTCACCAATAGCTGCCTTATTTTCTTTTACATCTTCTTTCAGTTTCTTTTCCTCATCGGATTTCTTTTTGGCTTTTTTAAGTTTAGCATTTAATTTATTTATCTTGACCCGCCCACATGCTAACAACCACCTATTATTTTCATTGCATAAAAGATAGCGATACCGGGATGCCGGATCAATAAGCCTGAAAGCTGCAAAAAAGGACACCGCAGGAAGGATCAAGAAAAATACTACAATGATAACTGCGCATTCCGGCGGCAAAAATAAAATCGAAAGATAGAGTATCGCAGCCTGGATAACAAGCTCTATAGCTAGAAAGACAAATTTGCCTATGGTTGTCCTCAAATTAGTGTGTTGAAATCTCGCCAATATGCCCACATGGGCAGGTGATGCGCCGCTGATCCCTTCTTTGCCAACCCAGCCGAATCCTCCTTCCATCAAAGCACGCAGAAGCCCATAAGGCCACAATGTTACTAAACCCAAAATCCTCCAAAGGTATTCCCCCTTAATCAATTTTCTGCGATCAAGCTTTTTAGTTTCCATTTCATAACTAATAAATCTGTCTAAGTCGATGGCTGTCCGGCTGATGGCATACGGCAGGGTTTTGAAAACATTACCGATACGCATACCGGTCAACGGCTGGCTCTTTCGTTCTCTGCCGATGATCCGGCGGAGACGCTCTTTAAGGGAGACCTTCTCAAAAGCGTCATAGCCATACATGCCCGAGAGGAAGGTGACGGACGCGCCGAGATAAACGATAAAGATGGCCCAGCCCCAGAAGGTCGTGGCAAAGGCCAGCAGATACCCGGTCATGCCCAGCAACCCAACCAACCCCATGAGCGGGAACCCTACAGGCCCCAAATTGTTGATTCTCATCGTCTCATTCCATTTTTCATCCCGACTCCAGTTAGAAAGTAGCGGGATTTTATCTGACCGAATAAACTTAAAACTTTCGTTAGAGGCCAGCGAACAGCCTTTGGAGAACTGTGGGATCAGGAACACATAAAACGGGAAGGCCTGATAAATATCCTTGATCATCCGGTAAAGCGCGATCCAAAAACTGCCGGTCTGGCGCCAATGGCGGACAAGGTTGTTGGTGTTGATGGCCTCCATCAGGATAAAACTGGTGGTGACGAAAAAGATAACCGGTTTCAGATAAGCGAACCCGCTGAACGGCGACCATAAGGTCGTCAAGACGAGTAGAGGCAAAGCGATGGCAGCGATGAAATAATGGAACCAGAAAAACAGATGGGAGAGTTTCTTGTCAAAGCCAACATCTTCATTATAAAAGACCGCAAACGTGCTGCGATCCATCATGAAACGCGTAACGTTAAATGCATACCGGGTTTCCGTCCCGGCTAAAGACTCGGCCAGCAGAGACGGCCGGCCCCATTCATAAGCCAGCCAATCGATCTGGGTCGAGCGCCATTTGGGTTGAGTGCGCTGCTGCATCAGGAAGGCGGAGGAATCTTCTCCAGGCGGGGAATTTACGGTAACGATCGTTTCCGGACGACCCAAACCTTTCCCGTAGAAAGTCAACATACCGCGGCGGCCGCGCTGAACCTCGGATGTCCAGACTTCCTGCGCGATGGAATACAAGCGCGTCCCTGGAAGGGCATCATTGCTGCTGCACCATACCTTCATCATCGGATTAACCACGGCTATATCCGGATTGCGGCCCTGCAGGGCGGCCCAGTTGGCCCGCCAGACATGCTGTCCTGAATAAGTTCTTGTGTGCGCGTCAAAATTGGCGGACTTTCCGTAAAAAAGCCACAAGGCATGGGCAATAAGGGCATTTTTATTATAGCGGCCAAATTTGTCATCTTTTTCATAATACACCCTATTGATGACATCATTATTCCTGGAGGCCAGCATAACCGAATATTGGAAAATAACCATGTTCCAGTTCGACATCAACCCAGATAATATCTCTACTAATTCTTTAGATCTACCCGCCTTGGTTTTCAAATCCTCAAAATATACTTGTATCTTGCCCATGGCGCATTGAATCTCAGCATATCGTTTGTCTGAAACAAAGAAGTGCGCCCAATCAAAAATGTGCTTCTCCTTGCTGCTCTTTACGTACGGATAGTGCAACACCGTACCGATGGCCCCCATAAGACCTTTTGCTGTCTCTTCTTTGATTTCTTCCGCATCCGGATGTTCCTTAATATAATCCTTCAAAGATTCAAGCCCTTTGATAGCCTCTTTTAAAAATCCAATCTCTTCTATCCTGCCGTCCGGTTTAAGTTTATTCTTTCCTCTGCCATTCCAGAGATAGGCCTCGGGGTAAAGGGTGCGCAATTTTGCTCCGACCAATTTCTCATACTGAGCAAAAGCATTTGTCGTAAAACGGTTATGCGGGAAAATGCCGGCATCCATGGATGCCTGTTTCAGGCCAACATGTTTATCGGCCTTGGCCAGAATTTGAACATCCCGGTAATAATCCATATCTCCCAGCTGATAGCTTGTTCTCATATGGGCGATAATATGCTCCATGCCCATGGATTCCGCCGCGGCAAAATCTGTAGGCCTCATTTCATCCAGCCAGGCGGTCATGGAATCGGCGATAAATTGTTTTTCTTCTGATGTTAAACCGTTCTCCCCGTAAACGAGGCTGACAATATCACTGTATTCATCAATACCTCTTAACTGGGCCACAAAAGCCGATGTAAGCTTTGGTAGTTTAGATTCGATAAAATCAATCAATAATGACCACTCAACCGGTATGGTCCTGGCCAAATAACCCATAAACGTTGTTTCCTGTCCGGTTTTGGGATTTTTATTAAAAGATCCTTTGGCCGCATCCACAGCAAAGGTATGCACGTATTTTTCACCATTGGCAACCACATTGCTTGAAGTCGCCTGCGCTAAAGCATAGACATCCGGCAAAGGCTTTTTCTGGCTGATCGCAAAGAAGGCGTTGTAAAGGATGTCGTGCGCCAACCCGGATTTCGGATCGGTAAACCGGCCGCCTTCTTCGCCCCGGATGGCCTTCTTCCAATCATCATATTCCTTATCTGACAACTTCCATTTGCGGTGCAGGACCTTTATCAGGCGTT
>CAZBSU010000121.1:0-6309 GCA_964494745.1 uncultured Planctomycetales bacterium
TCTTCCTGTTAACGCCATAGTTCCTCCCGGCAGCGCGAAAGACATCCCTAAACCTCAGCATATGAAAAAAGAACGGTTTATCGTCCGTCGGCGGTTCAACATTGACCGGAAAACGGGCCGCCAGGCGTTCCATGGTCCCGGCCGCAGCGAGACCGGCCAATATCTTATTGACCGCAAACTTGGGGCTCAGGACAACCTCAAAGCCCAATTCATCGGCCTTTCTTTTGATACGTTCCCGTTCCGTTCTTGTGATGGGCGTCTTCTTCACCAAAAGTGTGCCGAGATCCGGGAGCCCGGGATAATGATTCTTCACGACCGCCATGTGACCGCGCGTATAGCTGATGCCCCTTCGCTTGAGGGCGGCCGTTGCCAAAGCAACCAGCCGGTAAATTTCCGCAGGCGAGTCACCGGAATACCAGCGCGACACCGCCAGATAACCGCGGGGACGCAAACGCCGCAAAAAAAGATCCCAGGCCTCAACCGTATAAAGAGCGTGTTCACTCAAGGCATACGCCCCGGCCCCGGTTGCCGCCCAGGTATCGGTCAAGGCAATCTGGATAATATCAAACTCTTTGGGTGTACGGGCCAGGAAGCTCCTGGCCTCGGCTATCCAAAAGAAAACATTGTCCCGCCTGTCCAGATGACCCGTAAAATCCCCGAAGCGATTGTTGACGGCATCAACAATTTGGGCATTGATCTCAACAGCCCAAATATCCTTTTGCCGAAAAACCAAGGCCGACAAGACATCCCGGCCGCCGCCCGCCCCGATCACGCAAACATCGGCATCCCGGCGAAGATGATGGACAAAATTAGTCAGATCATACTTGAGATAATCGAGCGCCGCCAGATCTCCGTCAAAACGTGTCAAAAATGATCCGGCATCACCGTCGATCTGCAAAATCAAATGCTGGGGCGCAATCGCGGCGTAATCCAATTTAGGACTCGGTCCCCAGACAACAATATCCCTTGGTTCTTTCTCCCGTATGGTGATCCGGGAATAACTGTTCCATCTTTCATAGAGGGGATCCTTTTCGGAACGGCCCTTGACCCAGGTCAGCCGGATCGGCGGGACATCAGGCTGCCCATGGGTGTTCCATACCGCCAGCGCCAGGCATATCATCCCAAAGACCACGGATACCTTCTTGAGCCCCCGCTGCCGGGCGTCACCCGCCAATAAAAAGGCCGAAACGGCCGCTATCAAAGCCGTTACGATCATGGCCGAGAGACAGTCCATATACCTCAAGGCCATAACCATCCCGAGGATACCGGCAGCCGCCCCGCAGAGATTCACGCCGTAAAGACAACTGATGTCCCTATGGAACCTCGGCAAGGCCCGGCAAAACGCGACCCCGCTGAAGATAAAGGGGATACAGATAACCGCGTAGCCGCCCACAAGCGCGGCTGTATTTAAAAAAGAGACCTCTCCGGAAAACGGGATATGCAGATACACGTAAAGGCTGCCGACGAGCGAGACAGAAAAGAACAAAGCGTCCCGGGGCAAGGCCTTGGTCTGTTCGGGTGCCGACATGCGGGACCAGGAAAAGACGACCAGGGCCCCGGCCGTGAGCCCGAACATCGCCATGGCTATAGCGATAAAAGCGAAATGATAGCCCAGGGTCACGGAAAAAATGCGACCGAGCAGGAGTTCAAACGCCAACGTGGCCGCCGACAAGAGGAAAAGCCCCGCTAAAATCAAACCGCTGGCGCGGGGCGCAGCGGGGATCTTTTTGAGGCATGAATGGTTCATGATTCTTGGAGGGCGAATTTCATAACGGGGCGAATCCGGACAATATTTCTTATCAATGACCACACATACGGGAAGAACATCTTGGCCGGAATGACATGCGACTTGTTGAACCGGCGCCGGCGCTCCCAAGAAGGGAACTCCAATATCTTCTTACCGGCCTGCAGGCATTTCATGCTGATCTCCTGTTCGATCGCGAAACTGTTCTCCCGCAACCCCAGCTCACAAGCGGTTCGCCGCCGGATGGCACGGAATCCGTTTTGGACATCGGTAAGGCCGGCGCGCCAACGCAGGTTGATCAGTCCGGTACTCAGCCTGTTGCCGGCCCGGCGCATCCCATTGCCGAAAGAACCGCTAAGCTCATCGCTGCCGCCCAAAAAACGCGACGCCACCACCATATCGGCATCCGGTTCCTCCCGGAACGCACGGATAAACTGCGGGATCTCTTCAGGCTGATGAGAACCGTCCCCGTCCATAAAAATAAGAATGTCGCGGTCGATCTCCCGGACGGCCTGCCGGATGGCCGCGCCTTTGCCGCGCCGCTCATCATAAAACAGGGTCACGGCTTTCGCGCGCACGACCGCAGCGGTGTTGTCGCGTGAATGCCCATCCACAACAAAAATATCTTGAGACGGCACGACATAAGCCGCGCGATCGATCACATCACCGATCGTGTTTTCTTCATCCTTCACAAAAATAACCAATCCGAAACGGAACCGGGACATCTCCTCTCCGTGGTCTTGGTCCATTAAAAATGCCGTCCCCGCGCCGGCCTGAGCCGCAGGCCAGCCCGTATTCCCGACATCAGCCCGATCCGGAAAAAATGTCTTTCCTGCAAGGCGGTCGTCAGGAAAAACATCCAGCGGTAAAGCCCTTCCAGCCGGCATCGGATCAAGAAGCGGGACGGGATCTCCAGTATCGGGAACTTCATGATCAAGTAAAAAAGCCAACGCAAATTCCGCGCCTCGCGAGCATGAGGGATCCTGAAATAAACATTCTCCAGATCCGAGTAATGATCGTTGTTAAAAGCCGCCTCGGTGAGCAGGCCGCTCCGGCGGCCGTATTCGAACAGATCGGTCTTTTGATGCGGCTTGGTCATAAAAACCCGCACATAATCAGTCTTTATCTGCCGGTTCAACCGGATCGTGGCATATATATCATCCAGTTTTTCATGCGGTAACCCCAGCATGTTCGTGGTGAGGATCCTGATCCGCTTCTTTTTGAGCAAGACCGTATTGCGGCGGATCGCCTCATCGGGCAGCTCTTTGCGGATGACGCGATTCCGCAAAAATTCATTGGCGCACTCAAGCCCGAACGTCACGGCATGACATCCGGCCTGTCTGAGCAATGTGGCTTTATGTTCGTCTATATCGGCAATCCGGACATTGCCATTAAACGGCAGGGCGACCTGACGGCGGTAGGCCGCCGAAAAATCTTCCAGCCATCTCCGGTCGGAGACGAAAAGATCGTCGCTGAAATGAACCAACTCCAGCGGCACCTGTCTTTTGACCTCAAGGATCTCCGCGATGATATAATCAACGCTTTTGCGCCGGACATAAGGACCTTTGCCCCGGTAAAGCCGCCGCAAAAGATTGTTATGGCAAAAACTGCATGAAAACGGACAGCCCATCCCGGACATAAACCGTTTCGAGGGCAGATCGCGGTTATACGCGTATTTATAATACAAGGCCCGGTCCGGATACGGCAGCTGATTAAGATCGTTCAGCGGTCTGATTTCGTTTTTGATAATCCGGCGGCCCTGTTTCACCCACAGGTTCTCAATCCCGCTGATGCCCTGCCCGGCCTCGATCCGGTCAGCCAACTCCAAAAGCGGATACTCCCCTTCCCCGCGGCAGATCATGTCCATATTTTCTTCGGCGATAGCCTGCTCGGGATAAAGGGTCGGGTGGATCCCTCCCATCAAAATCGGGACATCCATGATCCTGCGGATCTCCCCGGCGGTCTTATTCGCCCAGACATGCCGGCCGGTTGAGCAGGAAAAGGCGATGAGCCCCGGACGGCTGGACAGGATCTTCTTTAAAAAATCTTTCCCTTCCGCCTGTTCGATCAGGACGTCACATTCATGGCCGGCGGCCTTCAGCACTGCCGACAGGCTGGCCACCCCCAAGGATTCTTCAATGTAATTTTCGTGCAGGAATAGAATTTTCATACTCGAGACGATATATGAAAAAATCATCTTGCCCTAGATGGTCACGGTAAACAAGCGTAACGGGAAGGTCGTCGGGCAGCGTATTTTCCAAACGCGCCTTTTGCTCGGGGCGCAAAACACCGAGTGCTTTCTCATCATAAATAATATAATCAACCTCCTTCATCATGGCAAAACGGACGATACGCTGCCAATCAAAATCATAAGGAAACATAATGCGCCGGGAACCGGTCAGGTAAGGCATAATATTCGTGGGCGCCATGATTCTGAACGGCCTTTGTTTCTTTTGAATTTGTTCAAGCCGCCGAGCTGCCCGTTCATAAGGCCCATAATCATAGCGCGGCCACCACCGGGCTTTTTTATAAAACTCGTAGCCGTAAACGGCCAAAAACAGACAAAAAATCATCATGCCCAACCATCGGCCCCAGAAGGCCCGCGGCATTATTTCTTTTCTACGCAGATATTCTAACAGACCTTGCACCCCGCCCAGCCATAATAAAAAATAAAAAGGGACAAAAGGCATGTAATATCGTGTCGTCAACCCTCCGCCGTCCGACAGAGGAACAAAACAAATCCCGGCCATAAATAAAAAGACAAGCCTGAGCGCATTGGCATATCTTGTCCTAAGGCCTAAGATCAGCAGCGATAGAAGTCCGGCATGCAACGGCCATTGGGCTGCTGGTGGCAAGAAAGGAAGGGCCATCGCCGCTAATCGCTGACGCATTATATGAAATCCAAGGCAATAATTCCTTATCACGGTTTTTCGCTTCCGCCACAAAATCATGAGCAAACCGTTTTGTTCACACTCCTGCTGATAACGGAATTCATTCCCGGCCTCGTTTAAAACGTAAGGATTAGATCTTCCATTGTATTTATAGTCGGCGTTGACATCAATAACCGTAGCAACAGCGACCGGACAAACATCCACTTGTCCTGCGGCATAGCTGATAATGATCTGATAAATCAAATAAAACGGCAGGAAGCCGGCCAAAACAAGGATATACTTGCGTTTCGTCCACCGCCCGCTGGAGGAGGTAAAAAGAAGAAACGCGGCCAAGGCGATAAATATATAGGCCCCGCCCTGAAATTTGGTCAGATAGGCCGCCGCGATCAAAACCCCCGTAACAAAGACAGTCCGCGGGTGACGTCCCTTGTCCTGGGCCGCCTTCAGGATCAGCCAAAAAAGGACGGCCACCAAAAACGCAAAAAAATAATCGATATACAATAACCGGACCGGCCGGACCAATTCAAAATAATAATGACAAAAGACCGCCGCGGCCAAAGCGAGCCGGGAGTCAAACAAACGCCGGGTCCCGAGGTAAACGAAAAACGGGGCAAAACTGACGCTAACAATATTGATCAGCCTTATCGACTCCAACGGCGCCCGGGTCATCAGGGTCAACAAATGAATGACTATCGGAAAGAAGGGCGGATAAACGACGGGATGGCCCAAGTCCCAATGAACCAAAAAGTTAAAATCGCGAAAAATATTCCGGCCCAGACGGATATAGCCGTAATAATCCGAACTGAAAAGGAGTTCGGGAGGGATCGAATCTTTAAGAAATAATCTGAGGACAAAAAGACTTAAACTCAGGATGAGGGCGAGGCAAAAAGAACGGCGGCCGAGAAAATCCGTGAAAGCAACATAAAATCGCCGCATAAGAACCGGGGTGGAAATCCTAAAAGACATGTTTATGGCACTTCTCCGCTTTGCCAAAGGAAGAAGATATCAACCGGATGGTAAGGGAAGAAAAACGATCAAATCTCACGGATGCCTTTTTTGTAAATCGCGGCCGAGGCGTGCATGGCGTCTTTTTCTTCGGGGGCGAGGTCAAGCTCAATGATCTCTTCCACGCCCCGCGTCCCGAGCTTGACCGGCACGCCGATGCAGATATCTTTGAGGCCGTATTCGCCGTCCAAAAGGACGGACGCGGGCATGATCTTTTTCTGATCACGCAGCACCGCCTCGGCCATGGCCACGGCGCTGGCCGCCGGGGAATAATACGCGCTGCCGGTCTTCAACAGACCGACGATCTCGGCCCCGGCCTTACGCGTGCGCTCGATCAAAGGCTCCAAATCCGCCGCGTTCATCAAGTCGGTCAGCGGCTTTTTGTTGACCGTGGTCAGCCTCGGCAACGGGACCATGGAATCCCCGTGTCCGCCCAAGACCAGCGGTTCGACATTTTGGGCCGGGACATTGAGCTTATCCGCAATGAAACTGGCGAACCGCGCGCCGTCCAGCACGCCAGCCTGCCCAAAAACACGGTTTTTCTCGAAACCGGAAACCTTCAGCGCGTGATAAGTCATGATATCCAGCGGATTGGTGACCATCAGGATAAACGCGCGAGGCGCGTGTTCTTTGATATTCAGGACAATGCCCTTGATGATCTCGGCATTC
>CAZBSU010000122.1:0-6277 GCA_964494745.1 uncultured Planctomycetales bacterium
CCGAGTTGGAATGTCGTGCCGTCGCGGGTTGCCGTGCATTTGATATGGTCGCTTGCATCCCGATGGCAAATATACGTCATCCCTTCCTCAGTGATGTTCAAGAACAGGGCGTCGTTGATCGCCGTGATGTCTTGGTCTGTGCCAACGGCGCTTGGATCGTCGGGCCAATAATCCTTAGCCTTGGCCCGGTAAATCTGTTCGGCCTTGTAAATATTTTCGAGCTGAAAACGGGCCGTGCGTTCGAACTCGGCCTCGACCGATTTTCGGTAATTCGGTATCGTAAACCCCGCGATGATGCCGAGGATAATGATCAGAACAATAATCTCGGTTAAGGTGAAGCCTTTTTGATTATATAACAACATAACGGGAAAAACCTTGTTTCAATTGTTCAGGGCGCCTAAAATAACCTCGCAGCTGTCGGCCGTTCCGGTACATGAAAAAATGCCCTTCTCCGTGACCCCGAGAGAATAACTGCCGTCACGGCGCCGGACCCGGGCAATCGGGTCGGCGGAACTGATGTCTGAATCATCCGGATCAAAAAAGTTGTCCGGGGCGATACTGTAAGAAATGTCCAGATCTCCGATATTCTCGGCATAGGACCCGTTTTCCAGATGATAATGTTTCTGGGCCATCAACAGATCCATCAGGACCCGGCGTCCCTCCTCGGCCCGCATGCGCTCGACATTGCTGAAGAATCTCGGCAGAGCCAAAGAGGCCAGAATGCCCACAATAATAATGACCACGATCACTTCGAGCAGGCTAAAACCTTCAATATGCCGTTGAACCATTAAACTTTTTCTGTTTCGGGAATGAAGCGAAGCAGCCCCGAAGGGCTGCTTCGCTTCCATGTCCCGTATCATTCGCGAGATATCAGGCATTAAATACCTGAAAACGGCCCCGTACCCGTACGGCTGTAGGCACCCGTGGTGTTGTTGACCGAAATAGTAATGGTGTTACCATCAGAACTGGCGCTGTTGTCATGCGTGGTGCGGGTAGCCGTGATGGTGTAGATCCCCGTGCCGCCTTGACTAATAGTATATGACCAATGGGCATTGGCAGCTCCCGCTGGATCCTCCATACCTAAATTATTCCAGTTGGCATGTGTGCAATTAGCTATGCCATGTTGAAGTTCGCACCGCTCGATGGCCCCGCGCAGAGAGGTGACCACATTCAGAGCTTCAGCAGCTTTTGAATATTCCACCATCGCGAAAAAGCGCGGCAAGGCCAAGCTGGCCAGAACGCCAACGATGATAACGACAATGATGACTTCCAGTAAAGTAAAACCGCTATTTTTATTTAAATTTTTCATTTGGATTCTCCTTAAGTATGTAAAAAAACTCCATAATTTCCGTGGCTTAATTTATCATCAATACCTGTTTTTAACTTGAGCATCCCTCCTTCGGGTTATTGGGTTATCCTGTCAGATAAAAAAACCTATTCTTCCTCAAGGGATGAATAGGCATCTTAAGCATAAGACCGTCATAATTGGCAGCTGGCTGTCCTTCTCGCATCTTTTAAGCCAAGACGCTGCGGACCCTTTAGCTTTGTGCCCTACCCTTTCGGATAGTTTACCTTTTTCAACAATCCGGTTGTTCGTTCTATTTAAGGTATAGCACATAAATATGGAGAAGTCAATCTGCCCGCTTGGATTATCCACGGGAATTTATCAAATCATGAAAGCGTTTTCAGGGCTATCCTCCACTCCCTCCTTTGAGCAATTGCGGCAGGTTAAACATCGGCAGAAACATGGCGACAACGATAAAACCGATAATAACCCCCATAAAAACGAGCATAATGGGTTCAATGGCCACGCCCAGGCGTTTCATGAAGGTCTCGACCGTTGATTGATAGAAATTGGCCACGTGCTTGAGCATGCGGCTTAATTCCCCGGTTTCCTCTCCAACCGATATCATCTGAATCGCCATCTGGGGGAAAAAACCGCTGCGCTGCATGGGCAGGGCCAGGAGTTCGCCCTGGCGGACGCTTTCTTTAATATCGTTTACGACTTTGGCGCAGGTCAGATTACTGACCAGGCGTTGCGTGATGTCCAGGGCATGCAGAATCGGGACCCCGCTTTCGACTAGAATGGACATTTGCGAGGCAAAGCGTTCGACAATGATCAATCGATAAATATGCCCGAAAGTTGGCAGGCTCAAGAGAAAATGTTCGATCTGCAGGGTCCCGGCTTTGGTCTTGGCCCATTGGCGAAAAACAAAGAAGGCCCCAATGGCGATAAAAATCAATAATATGAAATTTTCTCTGATAAAACGGAAGATCCCCAATAATGAGCGGGTGATCAGAGGAAGTTGCACGTTCATCGATTTAAAAACATTTTCGAAATGAGGACCGACAACCAGGGCAAAAAACGCGATGGCGCCGATACAGACAAAGAACAGGATGATCGGATAAATGATAGCGGAAATAATGGCGGATTGAAAGGCCGCCGTTTGTTCCAGGTAGAAAGTCAATTTTTGCAGAACGCGGGGCATGGTTCCCGTGGCCTCCCCTACTTCAACGAGGCTGATCCAGAACTGGTTGAATACCTTGGGGTGGGCGGCCATGGCCTCGGAAAGGGATGTCCCCCGCTCCACTTCGGTTGTGATTTTCTTGAGAACGATGAAAAAATTCTCACTCTCGATCTGATCGTTAATAACCTCGAGGCTTCTGAGCAGGGTTACCCCGGATTCCAGCATGGTCCCTAACTGGCGGGAAAAAGTAAGCAGGTCATTCAATTTAATCTTTTTATGCCCGAATTTCTTTTTTCCCGAGGCTCCCGAGGGGAGACGTTTGGGTTGTCTGAGCAGGGTTACCTCATCGATGTTGAGGATGAAGAAACCCTGTTTTTGGAGCTGTTGGATCAGATGCAGCTTGTCGTAGGCATCGGCCTCATTGGTGACCGTCGCTCCTTTCGCGTCTTTAACGGTATATTTGAATCTTGGCATGAATTCTCCTCAATAGTCCATGGATTAGGTCGTTGTCACGCTGACAACTTCATCGAAGCTGGTCAGCCCTTCTTCGACCTTCTTGATGCCGTCCTCGAAGAGGGTTATCATTCCGCTTTTACGGGCGGCATCGCGAATTTCGCCGTAGGACGATTTGCGCGAAATCATTTCACGGATCGAATCACTGATCAACATGGTCTCAGAAAGCACGGTTCGGCCGCGATACCCGGTATTGTTGCATTCTTCACAGCCTACGGCTTTGTAGATAAGGTCGCTTTTGAATTTGATGCCGCCGAAGAGGTCCGGATTGGGTTCGATCGGTTCCTTGCATTTGGGGCACAGCCGGCGGGCTAAACGCTGGGCCAGGATACATATCAATGAGGGCGTCAAGAGATAGGCCTCGACGCCGATGTCCAGCATACGGGTGATCGCCGAGGGGGCATCATTGGTGTGCAGGGTACTCAGGACAAAATGGCCGGTCAAGGCGGCACGGACGCAGATTTGGGCTGTCTCCAGGTCCCGGACTTCCCCGACCATGATGATATCCGGATCTTGACGCAGGAAAGATTTCAGCGCGGTGGCGAATGACAAGCCGATGTCAGACCGGATCGCGACCTGGTTGATGCCGTCAAGTTTGAATTCAACCGGATCTTCGGCCGTTAGGATATTCTTCTTGGGATCGATAACTTCTTTTAGGGCGGCATAAAGGGTCGTTGACTTGCCGCTACCGGTCGGCCCGGTTACAAAAAACAGGCCATGCGGTCTTTTAAGGGCCTGTTTGAGCCGATCGAGTTGTTTGCCGTCGAAACCCAAGGCATTAAGATCTAAAGGGGTCGCGGACTTATCAAGGATACGCAAGACGACTTTCTCCCCCCAGACCGTCGGCACGGTGGAGATACGAAGGTCGACGGTTTTATCCTCGACCGCAAAGGAGATGGAGCCGTCTTGGGGCAGACGCTTTTCGGCGATGTCCAGTTTGGAAATGATTTTAAGCCTGGATACGATGGCCGGGTGGAGATGACGCGAGGGCGGCGGGATTTTGTAGAGTGCCCCGTCGATGCGGTAACGCAGGATCACTTGGTCTTTGTAAGGTTCGATATGGATATCGCTGGCGCGCTGTTCGATCGCCTGCCGGATAATCAAATCAACGAGCTTGATGACCGGAGCCTCCTCGGCATCTTCGATCAGTTTGCTGATCCCTTCGTCCTTGATCTTGAGGGGTTTTGCCTCTCCCTCTTTCGTTTTGGAGGGCTCGCTTTTTTTCCGCATGGCCTGCGCCGCCTGAATGGCATTGGAACGGATGAGGGTGTAAAATTGATTGATGGCCTCGATGAGGTCGGTTCGGCTGGCAATGATAAGTTCTACGTCGCAGGTGGTGACCATTTTAAGATTATCGATCATCAACAGATCCAGGGGGTCGGCCACAGCGCAGGTCAGGAGATTATCTTGGCGCTTGATGGGTAAAACAAGGTTGGTTTTGGCGAATTCGTAGGGAACTAATTTTTCCAGGCCCTGATCGGCTTGGGGATTGAGCAGGTTGTTTTTTTTGTCCGCATAGGGGATGTTCAGCTGGGTGGCCAGGGCCACCACCAGCTCTTCTTCATTCAACATCCCCATCTTAATAAGGACTTCACCGATCCGCCCCTGCTCTTTCTCCTGGGCGCGTATCGCCTGGATGAGTTGCTTTTCGGTAATGAGTCCCTGTTGGACCAGAAGTTCGCCTAACCGGATATGTGCCATGAGATCTTTTACCTGAAAATTTACAGTCTTTTTTTGTCCAGAATGGCCAGTTGCCGCGCTAGGGCCTCCGAATGCCGTTGCGGTTGATCCTGTTCGCGGATGATGACGCGCGGTTCCGGAGCTCGCGGCGCTGGTTTGGCAGCGACGGTCGAAACAGGTGACTCATCAATGATATGCGGGGTCAGGAAGATGATCAATTCCCGTTCTTCAACGCTGTCACTATTATGTCGGAAGGCCCGTCCAAGAAACGGGATATCCCCCAGGATCGGGACCTTGGTTAAAGTGCTGCTCATCTCTTCGCGGAGGAGGCCTCCGATCACGATCGTCTCGCCGCTTTTGACCTTGAGAATAGATTGGGACGCGCGTTCTTCCGGGTCTTTGAAGGTTTTGCCTTCGAATGTGGCACCTGTTCGGGCCACGATAACTTTCGGAATAACGGCCATGGTGATATTCATGGTTGAGGGGTTCGCCTGCGGAGTCACGGTTAAAAAGACACCGGTTTCAACACGTTCGGCCTCGACGGCCGATTGGGTTACGGAATCAATACCTGAGGTCGTGGTCTCGATGCCGATGGCCTCGCTTGTGGCGATCTTGATCTGGGCCGTCTCATTATTCAACGTCAAAATTCGCGGACGGGCCAAAGTTTTGGAATCGGTCTGGGTCTTGAGGAATTGCAACGTGGCGGTCAATCCTGATGCATCGATATGGCCTGCGGTCGAGAACAGATCGCTATCATCACCGACTTCCGTTCCGAAAGAGGCTTGCCCCTTGGCTAGGTAGAAATTCTCGTCGAAGGGGTAAAGCGAGAGCTTAGAGGCCCCGCTGAAACTGAGGGGTGTTGCCCCGACCTTGATGCCGATTTGATCGGCGACATCCTTGGCGACCTCAAGCATTTCCACTTCGATCAGAATCTGCGGGATAGCAACATCGAGGCGGGTAATGGTGCGCTCGACATTGATGAAATTGGAGGCAATATCGGTGATAATCAAGCTGTTGGTCCGTGTGTCTTCGATAACCTTGCCTTTTGGGGTCAGGATGGCCTTGATGGCGTCTTCGATCCCGCACCCGTCGCCTCCTCCCCCGCCGACGCTGCAGGTGGAGCCGCCTCCCTCATCTCCGCTGATAGCCAGGGTTTGATTGAGCTTGGCCCGGCTGACCGTGGCGTATTTTAGAGGATAAACTCTGGTGACGAGCTCTTCATCGGGTTGTGAAATCGGTTTGACGATAAAGATATTGCTGTTGGGCTGAAGCTCATAGGTTAGTTGATTGGCACGCAGGATCTGCTCGAGGGCCTTTTCGACGGGGACATTATCGAGGTAAACCGTTACCCGCCGATCAGAGATCTGTTCGGATGTGATCAAATTATATTTCGTCTGTTCCGAAAAGATTTTCAATACTTTCACGAGTTCGGCGTCCTGAAAGTCCATCGAGATGGTTTTGGAAGACTCTTCATCCAAAAAGGGGCTCGAGGTATCGATGGTGATTTGGGCCCAGCCCCGCCCGATCGGGATAAGGGCCAACAATAAAAGCCCGGTCATGATGAGAATGGTTGCCTGTTTTCGCATGGGATTCTCCTTATTGTTCAGGTTCGATAA
>CAZBSU010000123.1:0-6255 GCA_964494745.1 uncultured Planctomycetales bacterium
GTTGTGGACGACAAAGATACGGGAATGTTCCAGGAAACGGCCGACCACACTCCGGACCGTGATCGTTTCGCTCAAATTTTTGATCCCCGGCACAAGGCAGCAGATACCACGCACGATCAGGTTGATCCTGACCCCGGCCTGGGAGGCCTCATAGAGTTTTTCGATGATGGCGGGATCTTCCAGGGAATTAATCTTGGCATCGATGCATCCGTTGCGGTAATGTTTCTGAAAATAGATCTCCCGGTCGATCAGGGAGAAGAAATACTGGCGCATATCTTTCGGGGAGGTGATGATCCGTTTCCAGGGCGACGGCATCGAATAACCGGTGACGATGTTGAAGACATCCGAGATATCTTTGGCAAAATCCTCATTCGCCGTGAAATAAGCGATATCGGTGTAGACATGGGCGGTGTTCTCATTGTAATTCCCGGTGGATAAATGGATATAGCGTCGGATCTGCCCTTCCTCCCTCCTGACGATCATCGTCATCTTGGAGTGGATCTTCAATCCCGGGATGCCGTAAATAACGTGACAGCCTTCGTTCTCGAGCTCGCGCGCCCAGCGGATATTATTTTCTTCGTCAAACCGGGCCTTGATCTCAACCAGGACCGTGACCTGTTTGCCGTTACGGGCGGCCTCTTTTAGGGCCTGGATAATGGCGGAGTGGCTGTTGGTGCGGTATAAGGTCATTTTGATCGCCAGGACATCGGGGTCCTGGGCGGCGCGCGAGATCAGATCGATCGTCGGGTAAAAGGATTGATAGGGGACATGGGTCATGAAATCGGCCTCGGTGATGCGCTGGAAGATGTTCTCATAAGGGATCTTGGCCGGCACAAAACCCGGATAAGAAAGTTCCGGCCGGTAAACATTTTGGCAAAGGGAAAACAAAAAGGTCAGATCGAAATCATGGTCGATATAGATGACCTCATCCGCCTGAAACGGCAGGCCGTCACAAAGCATCTGCACGAGCTCCTCCGGGGCCCCCTTCTCGATCTCCAGATAAACGATCCGGGCCCGGGTCCGTTTTTTGACTTCGTGGTCGATGGCCCGCAGAAGGTCCGGCGTGAATTCTTCGTCAACGGCGAGCTCGCTGTCCCGGATGAGCCGGAAGGCCGTCTGTCCGGCCAGGCGATATCCTTTGAAAAATTTCGGCAGATGTTCGCGAATGATATCATCCAGCAGGATAAAATCGGTCTCGTTTTTGTCCGCCGGCAGTTTCACCAGGCGCGGGATGTTTTTCGGGATCGGGATGATCGCCAGATAATTTTCGCCTTTGCGGATCACGGAAACGGCAAAGGCCATGGTCTGGGACGGAAGGACCGGGAAGGGATGTCCCGGGTCGACCGCCATAGGCGTGATGATCGGATACAGGGTGGTCTCGAAATAACGGCGAATGCATTTTTGTTGGTCGCGGCTTAACTGGCGGAAGCGTTTGATCTCGACACCTTTGTCTTTTAAATTTTTGAGCCGCTGTTTGTAGATCTCGTAGAGTCGCGTGATCAGTTGTTCACAGCGCTCACGGATCTGTTGATAAAGCTCCTGGGGATAATAACCGTAGGGATTACGGCGGTTGTACCCGGCGGCCATCAGGTTCAGTATGCCGGCCACGCGCACCATAAAAAATTCGTCCAGATTGTTGACACATATGGCCAAAAATTTTATCTGTTCCAGAAGCGGATTTCGGCGGTCGGTCGCCTCGTCGAGAACCCTTTCGTTGAAGGACAGCCAGCTCAGTTCCCGGTCAATGAATTTTTGTTTGGCATCAAACTCTTTTTTCTTCATGACGGAATTCTTTTAACAATAAGATTAACCTTGCTCCCGGAGAGTTCTTCAAAAAGCCGTTTGCGTTCGGCAAAAACGGCCTTCTCGTAAGAAAAATGATCGGAACTGCTGACGATGAGATTGATTTCTTGGCCCGAAGTCTCTTCAAATTCCAGTTTTTTTACTTTCTGGCGGGGGGAGCTGTCTAAGGCGTGCGCCATCCGGATCAAGGCGCTCAGTTTCTGGACCATGATCTGATCCCGGGGGTCCAGGGAGGCGTAAAGCGGATGGGTCCTTTGCGGCGGCGCCTTGCGATGATAACGCGCGATGCAGGCGATCAATTTTATCTCGCGTTTGGTGAGCCGAAAAAGCTGCATGGAATTGATGATATATTCGGCATGCTTATGATGGGCGCGATTGCTGACGAACTGGCCGATATTGTAAAGATACGCCGATAGGATCAGGTAGATACGGTCATCCGGCTCGAGCCCGAGCAGATCCTTGAAGAATCCAAACAATTGTTCGGCGATGCCGGCCACGGATTTCGCATGCTTGAGGTCGGCGTTGTATTTTTGACAAACAAATCGGGCAACCGATACCAACTGGTTGGTCTTGTTGTATTTCTTGGCGATTTCGGCCCCGAAAATGATATTGCCCAGGATGGCCTCGGAGAGGGATGTCTCGAGGATATAGATGTAACGGCTGCGAACGAGGGTTAATAGTTTGTTGAGGGTGATGGCATAACCATCAAAACAATCCGCGATATATGGCGGGATGTTGTGCCGGAACCCGATCTCATCCAACCGTTCCTGGGTGATCTTTTCGACGAGCTGTTTGGCTTCCCGGGAATGGAATCTGAAGAAATTTGTTTCGCGTTTTTTCTTGGGCAAGACATCCTGGAGGTAACGGGAGTACATCTCATCGACCAGAATGACGTCATCGATCTTGATCTTGGGGGTTATCTGGCGGACATGCGCAAAAAGACTGTCGATATAATCATTCAGTGCAGCATAAACCTCCTCCTGGCTGCCGTCAATGAGCATCTTGAATTGTTTGAGACGCAGGGTCCCGGCCGGGATTCCCAAATTCGTCAGGATGTAACCCTTTTCCATGACCGAGATATCCAGGCTTCCGGAACCCATTTCCGCAATAATCAGGTTTTTTTCATGCAAAGGATAGGAATGTCGTAATTTTTGAGAAAGATAGGCATCCAGATAGAAGATGACATCCCCGACATTGAAGATCTCGATATCAAAGCCGGTTTTGCGGAAGACAGTATCGATAAACAGGTTGGCATTCTCGGCCTCACGCACCGCCGTGGTGGCGATGACCTTGACATTCGTGACCGCGTATTCGTTGATGATACGTTTGTAGTTCTCGAGGATGCCTATGGTTTGCTTGATTTCCCGCTGGGAGATGCGGCCCTGGTAGAAGACCCCCTGGCCGATGTCGATGACATTGGTCAGGGTTTCCAGGGTCTTGATATTGTCGCCGTCATCCTCTCCGATGACCAGGTTCATGGTGGTGGAACCAATGTCAATAACTGCCGCGCGCATACCGTCTCTCCTTTATAAATACGAACTTTTATTTTACGACGGGTTGGCGGGAATGCAAAGTGAAAATTTTTTCACATAATTGTGACGTGGGATGAAAACGCCGCCCTGTTTCTGTGAAAGACAGGGCGGCGGGATGCTGGGCTGCAAGGAAATATCAGATTTGAGGCACGTTTGTCACCGGCGCAATATCGACGATCACAGGCAGAAATCCTTGTATATCAAGGCTTTCGAGCGGTTGCTGGATGGTTGGCAAGGGCACGCCGCGGCCGTCGCGCTTGATCTGGAAATCCAGCATGTCCGGATTCAAGTCGATACCACCTTTGGCGAAATCCCTGATCTCGGCACGGCGGATTTCTTGAATGCCCCGATCTAGGGCCCCTAAAACGACCGATTGATCTTGGGCCGAAAGGTCGGTTAAAGGCGTTCCGGGTCGGATATTTGCCGGCGAAACAATCCCGGAATCAATGACGCGTTGCGCGGCCGTGCGGATAACCTGGTCCGCCCCTCTTTGGTTCCCGAAATCGGCCCCGACAGCCTCATTACGCTGAGTTTGTCCTATCACGGTTGAAAGGCGTGATTGAATATAACGAGAATCCACCTTTTCTTGTTGAGCCTTCTGCAAAAGGTCAGATACATCGCGCATGCCCTGCGTGAGTTGGCCTTGCACCGGCGGGGGCAAAGATTCAATGGGCGCGGAAGCCTGGATCTCTATCCGGTTATCAGGGGTTATGCGGGTCAACTGATTGGAAGAGTATGTATAACCGGATTCGACCCGGACCCCGCCCTGCTCTGGATTTTGTATGCTTTGAACCAATGCCGTTGATTGGGGTTGCGGCAAGGTTACGGGGATCCATTGTTGGGTCAGGGGTGAAGACGATGCGGCATAATAATGCGCTTCGGAAGCTGCGGCAGAGGCGGTTGAGATCGCGTCAGTTGGCATACTACCCGAACCGACCGCAAGGGCCGAATCCAGCGAACGGAGGGCTATGGCTTGAACTGCCGGCCGCTGATTCGACAAAGGTTGATTGGGCTGGATACCCGATGCAGGGACGACCCCGCCCTGGAATAAGGTGTCGGCAGCCCGGCCTACCGGACTGCGCCAGAATTCCGGACTGAGTGATTCGCCGGCGTCGGCGGTTCTCAATGCCTGACGAATATCCCCTCGCGGCGCCGAACTGGTGCGGACCTGATCCAGGGCCGTATTCACGGCCGTGGTATGCTGAGAACGGATTTCAGATGGCACGGTCTGAACGTAACCAGCACTGGCATCTGCCAAAACAACACGCCCCCCATCATCCCGAGTCTCAAGGCGTAAACCCGGCATATTTCCGCTTTGTATCTGATCGGCAAGACGTTCTGTCTGCTGGGGAGTCAATGTCAACGGCACCCAGCGGCTTCCGGTAGAGGCCGCGGCCTGCTGAAAAGCCGTAGCCGCGGCTTGCGGCAGAATGGCCGTTCGCGCGGCCGGTGCCGGTCCGCCCGTTTGAACCTGAAGGGCTGTTTCAACGGCTCGAAAAGCGCGGCTCTGGACCTGAAGAGGTTGATTCAAGACCGATTGACCGGGCTGAATATCGGACCCCATGATCACCCCGGTTTGAATCAACTGATCTGCTGCCTGAACCGCGACCCTTCCGGCGGGGGTTTCATCCCTGAATTGAGGGGTAATCGGCTCACGTCGTTCGGCTGCCTCAGCGGCTTGGCGGGACGCCGTCAGAATTTGACTCTGGGGTATACCGCTGGATTGAACCGATGACAAAACATCCGTTACAGATCGGCGTATTTGAAGGCGTGCCGGCTCGGGAAGAGACGACAAATCGGCGTTTGTATTAATTTCGAGGATCTCAGCCCCCGCATCCGTCGTGCGCACACGCATAAGGCCCCCGGATTGCGCCGCCTGCGGCTTTAGATCATTCGTCTGTTCAGGGCTTACGGCGCGCAGGGGCGTATAAGATTCTGTTGTAGGTTTGGCAACCTGAAAAACGGCAGTTACAGCACGGGAAGCCAAAGCAGGCTCCACAACCGGCCGTTGACCGGTTTGAACCTGCAGGGCCGCATCCAGAGCGCGGAAGGCCCGGGTTTGGACCGCGACAGGTTGATTCGTCAAAGACTGCCCTGATTTAACATCCGAACCGGTAACGACCCCTTTTTGCACCAATTGTTCGGCCGACCGAACCGCCATCGAAACCGTCGGATTATTGACGACCATATCTTCGGAAATGGGCTCACCGCGTTGGGCGAGTTGGCGGGCTACTCCTTGAACCTGATCAGGAGCAATACGGCTGGATTGAATCTGAGCCAAGACCCCCGATACGGCGGCCTGCTGCTGGACTTTGGCCGGTTCAGGCATGGCGTCAAAACCCAGAGTGGTATCGATTTCAAGGACCGCATCTCCGGAGGATGTGGGACGCAAACGCATATTCCTGTTGCGGGCACCGCCGGCTTGTCGAAGCGTCTCAATGGTAGCCTCAACCTGATCGGCATCGGGAAAGAGTGAAGCTGCCGGCACCCAGCGCTCTGAAGGACGGGCCGCCTCAACGGCCGCGGCCGTGGCTTGCTGAGCTAGAACCGGAGCAGAAACCGCGCGCATATCAGGGACGACCACGGGAGCCTGACGGGCGGCATCCGGCAAGTCAGGTTTAACAGGTTGAAAGCTGACACGCATCCTGACAGCGTCGGCTTGCGCAACCGGCCGGCCGGCACTTGTATCAAGATCGTCCGCTACGTCGGCGATCAAAGCGGTCAGATCGCGACGCGGGGCCTGACCGGGTCGCTGGGCAGGTGCCCCGACCCCGGCCGGGGCGGAATCCCCTGGCCTTTGTCCGGACGGCTGACGACTTGAAACAATATCAAAAGTATCGGTATATTTCCTATAATTAATTTCCGCGCCGCCGGAGAAATATTTTCTAAAGACCGTGGTCTGATTGACTTTGTCGTAATC
>CAZBSU010000124.1:0-6234 GCA_964494745.1 uncultured Planctomycetales bacterium
CCGAGACCGGACATGACTGCGCTGACAGCCGGATATGAGACGGAGCGGACAAGGATCTTGGCGATCCCAGCGCGTATCAAGAGCCCCCCCGCAATCCCCGATATAGATAAGAGACTAATCCGCGGTCTCTGAATAAAATCCAATAATCCGGTCCGGGGTTTGCGCCGGTAAGCCTTTACTATGAGCCGGACGGAAACGACCCCCACGATCAGGCCGGTTCCGATCAGGCCCCAAGCGGGCGGCAGGGCAAACGCCGCGCCGGATTCGGCCGTCATGGCCAACGCCGGCGGCAACAACATCCAGGCCTGGCAGTTGAGCTTCACCGGCGGTTTGTCCTGCCCGCCGTGTTTCTGGCGGAAGGCGGCCATTTTGGTTTCGATTGCGTCTTTGACCTCAGCGCTATATGAATCGGCGCGCTTCCGCAATTCCTCATAACTGACCGTATCCAAATCCCTAAAAATCTTACGCGCTCTGGCCGCGTCCACGTGCCGGATAAATTCTTTGGCCGGGGCAATGGATTCGATATTCATGCTGAGAACGGCGCGGTTATTTTCATCCGCGCGGCTGATCGCGAACAGGATAAACAGTTCATCCGCGGCCATCTCGCCGCAGACGCAGACTTCCTTATCCGTGCCGTGCTTCTCATTGTAGCGCCGCATGGCATCATATACGCGGTCGACCGCGCGCAGGGCGCCCAAATACGCGTAATCGAGCACCGCCGGATCAATCTTGGAGATATCGTCATCGCGGCCGATGCCGGATATGGCGCGTTTCAAATCATTGGTTCCGATCGACAAATAGTCAAAATGTTCGATAATGTAATCAATGATCTGCACCGCGTCACTGGTCTCGACCATGGCGCCGAATTTTATTGCCAGTTCAGAACGGATTGCTTCCGGGAGAATCTGCTCCTGCAGACCCGTGATATAATTCACTTCCTGAACGGAAGAGATCATCGGCCACATCAGCGACACCTCCCGGCCTTTCAAGCCCTCTTTGACGGCCGCGGTGATCAGCCATTTGGCCACATCCACCCCTTTCTTATCCTCCTGAAAATATCTGAAGCCGGTTGCCCCGCCTTTTTTCACCTCAGCCTTATCGGCCTGCCGGTCATAGCGCAGCCCCGTCACCGCATTATTACCGTGGATCGCTCCCAGCATGCTGACCATCTTCTGCAGGGCGTCAAAAGTAAGCGGCTGCCCCCCAAGAATCAGCTCCGAGCGCACCAGCCCGAAAATAACGTCTTTGAATCTGCGTTTGACGTTAACGGCCTGTTTCATGGAATTGACATTGGCCCGGATCTCCACAGGCACGGGCCCGGGTTTTCGGGTCCGAGTCGGCAACTCCGCCAATTGATCATAATACAGGGTATTCAGCTGGCGCTTGTCGTCCTCGGCCTCGTGTTCGTCTAGGCTCGCGCGTGAGGGGTTCAGAAAAACGCGGCATTTCAGGGCGTCGACGATCATGGTCTGGCCGTTCTCGGCTGTTTCAAATATGTCCCGGCCGTCCGCTAATTGAACCGTGGATACCGCCGGGATATCCTCGCCCCCGGCCAGGATCATCCAGTGGCTCTCCTTGCTGCCTTCCCTGCTGGCAACCCCCTGGACATTATAATTTTCCAAATCGCGCATAAGCCGGGCCGCGCTGTAATCCTGAACGACCAGGATGACCGGCCGGCCCTGTCCGCGGCGGGCCATATCCACATCGCGGATCCGTTTAATGAGGGCATTCACGATCTGCCGGATCCCTTTGTGATTATTGCTGTCCCCGTTAGACGATTCGATAAACTCAACCTCCGCCTCCCAGAGAAAACCGACAATATCAAATTCCTTTTCTTCTTTTATTTCCTCCCGGCCCTCTTTGAACTGACGCGCCTCCTCCCTGAAGCGAAGCAATCGTTCTTCAAGAAAGGCCAAAAAGGCCATTTTTTTCCTGCTCCGGGCATGTGATTTTTTCATCCTCTGAATCACCTTCATCAAAGCGCTGATCTCACGCCACAGCTCGACAAAGCAGATATCCTCGATCGGCACACCCGTATGCCGCATGATCCAGGTGGCCTTGACGCGGCGGGCGTATTCCCGTTCATAAGCGCTGATGGTCTGACGCAGGATCAATTGCGTGTCTTCGGCCATCATACGCATTTTTCCTTGAGTGGCTATTTGCGCCATCTGACCGAACTGGACATATTGCTGCCACAGGAAAGAATAAGCCTTTTTCCCTGCCTTTATCTGGCGGCAGCCCGTCCGGTTGATGTCCGTAAGGATAACCAAAAATCCGTTAATAACCTCCATCATCTTATTATCGCCGATACGCTTAGCCGCCCTTAACCGGCGATCCCAATTCAAGCGTACGATCCGGACGGCATTATCCAAGGTCTTGGTCTCAAACATCTTATGCGCCCTAAAAAAGGCATCCACGCCGGATTCCGCGTCACGGCTGAGGGTTCCGTCTTCGATCTGCCGGCGCAAATCAGCTTCGGTCTCCCCGTCACGATTAATAACATCGGAAAGCCGATTCTCCATTTCGGCATGGATCTCCCGGACATTTTCGTCCGCGTCCGGGCAATCAGACATGGTCTCATCCAGGGCCTCACGGGCTGTTTTGCGGATAATCGACGGATCTTCCGTCTTCATATCCCGGTCTAGCAGCACATAGGCACGCGCATGCATCTCTTCGATCAAATTGTTCCAGGATAACGGCCCATCGCTTTTCAGGCTTTCAGCCGCCACGCGCAGTAAAAACATCTGGTACTCGGTAAACTCGGGCCGGTTGCGCAGAGACGTGACAGGGTCCTCGATCCCCGATGTCTTCAGGACTTGCCCGAACCCGATCTTGTTAATCCGGTTGGTCTGGCCCTTCTGGGTAGGAATGACAAGAATATCCTTGTCGCGCGTCGTCTTGGTTCCGATATCGTTCCGGAATTCCGGATCGATCTCGATCTCGACTTCCGGATTATCGAGCACACGCAAGGTGGCCGCTTTGACATCCTGCCGCGCCTTAAAATAAACATACACGGTCTTGTCGCGCGCCAGTTCTTCATTCGCGCCCTCGATATGATATTGCTCATGCCCTTCCAACACGCCTTCGAGGAAAAGGAGGAAATCCCGCAGGGAATCGGCCTCGGGCTGTTGGCTGTCGTCAGCCGTGTCTTTTGGCGTGTGTCCTTGAGACATCAATCTAATAATGCTGTCCAGGACAAAGACATGAATATAAAGGGTATCGTCGGTGGGATTGTAAGTAGCGATAGAATCTTCGGTAAGTTTAAAGTCTGATGTAAAGATTATCCTGCCGGCCCGCTTAGAGCTGACAGGAGATGAATCAGAATTCTCATCCGCTGGCGGCGCCTTTGACAAATAAGCCACGCGCTCAAATAACTTCTTCGCGGCCTGCTCGCGTTCGGGACTCCACCTGCCCTCTTCAATCTCAAATCCTTTGAGCTGATCATCTTCGAGAATGGCCCGGACGAGCAAACGCTCATCCCTATATCTCGCGCGGGCCTTCTTTGCTGGCTTATACGGCGCGGGACAGGGCCTTTCTTTCTTTTCGCTTTTGCCGAACAATTTATCAAAAGCCGATAACCGGCCGGTGCGGAACAATCCCCTTATATTCTGAATATGCGGAAGAATAATGATCAGAGCCGGAAGGACTCTGAAGACAAGCGTAACGCCAAGCATCAAAAACATTTTTTCTTCCAAATTGAATGCCGTGATCAAGGCCATGGAATAATTTCTGGACATATGCATGAAGATCGGATACAGCAGTGAGCCGGTTATGGCGTAAAGGAATGTCCCGGCCAGAGTGGTGGCGAAATACATGAAGGCCTCACTCGGACCGGAATAGGCAAAATGTATCGTCACCCCGTATAGGCCGGCGAAGAAAAAGGCCAGACCGACCCAGACGGGACTGTCTTCCCTGCGCTCCAGCACAAAATGCCGGAATAAAAACTTATGAATTAAAATATCCTCAAAAACCGGACCCCAGTAAATCACACCGAAGAAGGCCAGGGTCATATGCACTTCAGGAACCGCGATATAGGATATCAGCGCAATACCCGCCAAGACCAGATAAGCAGTCGTGATCCGGCGATGCTTCAAAGCGTCGCGTGCATCCTTCAGCATGCGCGCCGGATGTTTTGAATATAATGTGAAAATAACCCGTATGCTGATATAACCTAAAACAGCCAACTGCAGGAACGCCATCAAACTGTCGAAGATATTGGATACCATGCTGCGCCACAGCCCGGTCTCGGCCCCAAAAGCCGCCGATTCGCGCAAATTTTTCATGAATTCAATCACGGCCAAGCTATGACCGATGAAGAATACAAAGACAAGGGCCGCCGCCAAACAGAAAACAATCTTCCAATTCAGTCTTTTCATAAACCTTGGCGGTGCGTGAAACAAATATGTGAGCCGCTCGAAAAGCCTTTTCGGCCAGAAATGGAAACGTCGGACATGCTTGTTTTCGCCTGGTTCATCTCTATCTTGTCTGTCTCCAGACGCCTCACCGGGCTGACCCGACGACGGTGTTCCTCCGTTGTCCAGAGGCGCCTGTCCAGACCGCCTCTGACCGCGGCCGCTATCAGGTCCTTCGTGGTCGTTCGAGGTGCCGTTGATCACGCCCAGCCTTCGCAATAAATCCATCAATAACCGACGCTGCTCATCCCTGAAAGCCTGGAAAGGTTCCTCATGCGCATAGATCAGATGCCGGATATGCTCCGCAGGAACCATGCCACCCTGTTCGTCACTCAACACCCTGTACATCAGCATATGCCGGATCGCCCCCTGGATCGGGGCATTGGCCTGACTGCGGAAGACCTCGGTGCTGTAAAGCAGAATCAATCCCGAAGCAGGTATTTTATAGCGACGCAAGTATTTATCATACGCCGCGACGATAACGTCCAGCTGATCCGCTAACGGCCGCTTATAGTCGATCATCTCATTGACCGCGATAATGGCAGCATTGGTCTTTTTGGACACCGAGATGTTCGTATCCGACGTGTACGGGGAAAGAATATTAAGAATACCTTTTACGGCCAAACGCCGGGAATGACTGACCACATATTCGATCCCCTCCGAATAACCCAGTAAACCGCGGATCAAGTCCGGATTGATCAGGTGCAAATACTGCCTGATCGCCGCTGGAAAATCGGGCTTGGGCAGGTGCTCATAACTCTTGGCCAGCAGGAGGTTCCCCTTCATCGGAGCCAGCCCGCCTTTCGCCACGGTGTGCGAATAGAGGTCCTGCGCCCAAAGGCGATAGGTCGACACATCTTCCGGCCGGCCTTCGTAATCGGCAATCCCGGCCAAGAGTTCATAACAACGTGCCAATTTCAGATAGGACGCTTCATGAGACGCGATAAATTCTTTTGTATCAGTCAATATGGCCTTCGCCTGATCATAAAGCTCTTTCTCAAGGGAACTGAGGTCAACCCGATTAATGGAAAGCGCCCAATAAGCCCATAACCGCACTTCTTCGCTGAAATCACCCATGGCCAAAACCAGGGCACGGACAATATCCGTTCGTATATCTTCGTCGTTAAAAGCGTTATAATAAAATCCAAGAGCGTGGGCGCTATTGGCCCGGATATGATGAGTCTTTCCTTCCCGTAAAAGCCGCATCAAGTCAACCAATGCGTCTTGCGGCCTCAAGCGTGTGCAATCCCAGGCCGCGACCCGTTGTTTGATCTCATCTTGTGTTTTCAGATCTTTAAGCATCCTGTCCTGCGCGCCGTGCACATAAATAACATCCTGGCGGGCGATCTCGGCCACAGCCGTCGATAAGGCATATAAGTTGTTCCGGCCGGAAATATAATTCTTGTGGGCTAGGCGAATCACTTTCTCCAACCCTTTCAATTGCCGCCAGAAACTAAGCGGGTGATGCTGAGTCGTTAAATGGACAATATCTTCCAGCGATATTCGCATTTTTCTTAATACACTTCTGCATTCCTCCCAAATCTTGCTTTCCCGCCTTCTGATCTCTTCCGCCATCTCCCTCCCCATTTCCCGGGCCGGGGCCCATCCGGCATCGCTCAAAGCGTCCTTGCGACCACGACGAATTTCCTCGGCTATGATCGCCAAAGCCGCCTCGCTGACACCGCTTTGAACATGCAGGCACATATCTCTGATATGATCGGCTTCCCATGGGACAAGTTTATGGATGACTTCTTCTCTGGCTCCGAACAGGACACCGCCATTTATCCATAGGGATGAAACATACTGCATCCCTCGCTTGTTT
>CAZBSU010000125.1:0-6152 GCA_964494745.1 uncultured Planctomycetales bacterium
GGCGACGGCGGATAGGGATTCTCATTCGAGGCGAGCTTCAGCACATGCCGCAATCCCAACTCCCGTTTGACCTCTTCGATCGGACGGCCGGGCTGATACGGCTTGATTTTCATTAATCGTTTTTTTAACATGACGGCCTCACGCAATCGGGTAAGATCCTAGGATCTTCAAATATTTGCACATATCCTCCAGCCGGGACAGGGCCTTCTTGACCTGTTTTTGTTCCCGATGCCCCTCGAAATCAACGAAGAAATAATAATCCCAGGCCTTGCGCTTGGACGGCCGCGATTCGATCTTGGTCAGGTTGATCTTGTTCTGGGCGAACGGGGCCAACATGGCGTGCAATGCGCCGACCTTGTCCTTGATCGAGAAAACGATCGAGGTGCGGTCATGGCCGGTAGGCGGCACGTCGCTCTTGGCGATCACGAGAAAACGGGTAATATTATGGCTGACATCCTCGATATCCCTGGCCACATTACGCAGGCGATAAACCTGGGCCGCCATCGATGAGGCAATGCAGGCGGCATCCTTCTCGGTCGCCGCGATCTGGGCCGCGCGCGTGGTCGATGCCACGTCAATAAGTTCGGCCTGCCGCAAATGGGTATTAAGCCAGTGGCGGCATTGCCCGAAGACATGCGGATTAGAATAAACCCGCTTGATCTTCGACAGCGTCGTCCGCGAAAGCAGATTATGCGATATCTCCAGCAGCAATTGCGAACAGATCTTGAGCTCCGAATCGACCAACAGATCAAAGGTGTGCGTGACGGCGCCTTCGATCGAATTCTCGATCGGCACAACACCATAGTCACAATGGTCGCTTTCGACCTTCTGAAAGACCTCGGAAATATTGATGCAGGAGACATATTCGACCTGGGAACCGAATTTTTTCTGAGCGGCCAGATGCGTGAACGTGGCCTGCGGCCCCAAATAGGAAATACGCAACTCCTTCTCCAGGGAACGGGATCCTGAGAGGATCTCACGGTAAACCGCCTCCAGGGCCTCGGGTGATAACGGTCCCGGATTCAATTGCCGGATGCGTTTCAAGATCGCCTTCTCACGATCAGGGGCAAAAATGCCCTTTTTGTGTTTCAGCTTTTGTTTTCCGATGGCCAAACTAACCTTGGCACGCCGGCTGAGCAACGCGACAATCTGCCCGTCCAAACGATCGATCTTTTGACGGTCTTTTTTCAGATCCATAAGTGCCTCTTTTCGATAAACATCCTGTCTGATTGATCCAGAATGAGCCGGCCGGCCCGAACGCCTGCTTTTTGCATGCCGTTAAACGTCTTCCGGGCGGGATGCGGCATCAACCTCTTGCCCGGCCTGGACCGGTTTTTCCCCGCGATTGATGTCATCCATGGCCTGTTTCAATTCGGCGGCATCCTCGATAGCCGTATCCCCGGCGTCACGGGGCGATGGGGCCGATTCCTTTTCTGCAACAGGAAAAGCGTCCCCGGGAGTCTGCTCTGCAGGCATGTCGGCCTCCCCGGGGTATTCGGGCCCGGCTGCGACCGGGGCCTCAGGCTGGGGGGTATTCTCATCAGGTTGTGCCTCGCCGCCGGATTCCGTCGCGGTCTCGGGTGTTTGTGCCTCGGCACCCGCAACCGCCTCAGCCCGATCCGGAAGCGGTTCATGCCGATGCAAGGCCACTTCCTCCTCTTGCGATTGCATCAACCCAGGAAAGGACTCAAGATGCGGCAGATCATCCAATGATTTCAGGCCGAAATATTCCAAGAACAACTTCGTCGTCCCGTAAAGGTACGGCCGCCCGGGAATATCCTTGCGGCCCACGGATTTGATCAGGGCCTTATTCAAAAGCAGGCCGACGACACCGTCGGAATTGACCCCGCGGATAAGTTCGATATCGCCCCGGGTGACCGGCTGTTTGTAGGCGATGATGGCCAGGGTCTCGAGCGCCGGACGCGACAATTTTTCTTTGACATGACGTTTAAAAAAGTTGCGAATATACGCGGCCAGCTGCGGACTGCTGAGCATCTGATAACCCCCGGCGATCTCGGTGATGATCATGCCGCGATGCCCTTGCTCGTATTCCTGCATAAGTTCCGAAAGCGCCAAACGAACATCCGCCACCGTGGCCGTATCCAAAACCTCCTTAAAATTACTGATCGCGACGGGTTTTTCGCTGATAAAAAGAATCGCCTCTACCACACGTTTGATCATCGGGTCGCATGCTGAATTCGTCATGATGCCGCTATCCTTTGCTTATAGATTTCATTCAATATCTCCTCCGCCGAAAAGACCTTGCGGTCAACACGCTCAAGGGCCTTTCGAATCATCTCCTTGGCTTCGGCCCGGGTGTATTGCAATTGCAACAAGACATCCATGGCCTCCTGCTGCCAGTCCTCCGCGCCTGTCTCCCCCAGATCTGCCGACGCAGGACAGGCGCCCTGATCCTGAATCAAGCCATATTTGCCGACTTTGCCCTGCAGTTTGGCAATGATCTCCCGGGCCTTCTGCAGGCCTATCCCCGGCAGGGTCTTCAGGTATTTTTGATCACCCTGGTTGATCGCCCGGGCAATTTCACTGATCGGTTTGTTGAGGGCCTTGACCGCAGCCCGGGGCCCGATTCCCGAGACCTTGATGAACTGTAGAAAAAAATCGCGTTCGATTTCGGAGATAAAGCCGATCAGGACCGGGAAGGCGCTGGACGGTCCGATTTGAAGATAATGGTAGGTCACCAGAGAAATCTGCCCCTGCGGATCCAGATGTTCGGGAATCCGCTGACCGACGGAATAAGGGACCAAAACATCATACGACAATCCCTGGTGGCGGATGACCAAAGAATGATCGGTTCGGGCGACCAACTGGCCGCAAATGCTCGAAATCATTGATATCTTTCTAAAGCCTGACTCTTTCCCTTTGCGAGGGGCACCGCAGGCCATTTTCCATCATGGTAAACCCAAGCGCCAAGGCAATCGCGTCACTCGCATCTAGAGTCAGTTGACTGGCCTTCAATTGAAAATAATGTGCCACAAAATCCCGCACCTGCTCTTTGGAGGCATTCCCGTTGCCCGTCAGTGATTTTCGAATCCGTTTGGGGCTATGCTCAACGACCTTCAGGCGGCGATGCTCCCCCACCAGGATAATAACACCTCGGACATGGCCCAACAGACAGGCGGTCGTGGGATGCCGGTAATGCGAATATAATTTCTCGAGCACCATGACCTCGGGCTCGTGTTCCCGAACAACATCATCAAGATGCCGATACACCTTCTGCAGGCGCTGGGCCAATGGGCGACGCGGCGGGGGATTGATGGTCCCGGTCTCGATCAGAACATCTGAACTTTCCGTCTGCGACCTGGTTTCTACCAGGCCGTATCCTGTCGCCGTTAAACCGGGATCAATGCCCAAAATCCTCATGCCGTTCCCGCTCTATTCCATCTGATCTTCGGGGATATCAAAATTCGCATAAACCGATTGAATATCCTCGTGATCCTCCAGGGCCTCCATCAAATCCAAGACCTGCCGGGCCGAATTCCCCTCCACTTTAACCGTGGAATTGGGGATCTTGGTCAATTCGGCCGAAGAGGTCGCGATCTTTTTACCTTTGAGCGCCTCCTTGACCGCCTCAAAATTGGCCGGCTCGCAAATAATCTCGAAGTAGTCGCCTTCGGTCTTGATGTCCTCACCTCCGGCATCCAAGACGGTCTCCATCAGGTCTTCCTCGCTGACCTTGTCCTTCTCGATAGAAATGAAGCCCTTGGCCGTGAACATCCAGCTGGTGCTGCCGGCGCCGGCCATGTTGCCGTTCTTCTTCGTCAAGATATTACGGATCTCCGCTGTCGTGCGGTTCTTATTGTCCGTGAGGCCCTCGATCAGCAAGGCGACGCCACCGGGGCCGTAAGCATCGAACACGACCTGTTCATACGTGATACCGGGCAGTTCGCCGGTGCCCTTTTTGACCGCGTTGTCGATATTACTGTTGGGCATGTTGATTTCTTTGGCCCGGTTGATGGCCGCCCTGAGACGGATGTTCGTTTCCGGATTGCCGCCGCCGTCTTTGGCCGCCGCGGTAATCTCCCGGGTGACCTTGGTGAAGGCCGCCCCGCGTTTGGCATCAGTCGCTGCCTTCTTGTGTTTGATACTTGCCCATTTTGAATGCCCAGACATGAATATCCCTCCTCATCTTTCAATGGTTCCGAAAATCTGTGACTGCCTTCCTCCCGCCGGGAATGGTCCCAGCGGAAAAATAAACAGAGCGATCCAATAAGCCGAGTTCTGTGCGTCTCCTTTTTTTAGGCGAGACGGGCAGTCATTCCACTCACTCCGGGGATCACTCCCCGGCTCTTGCGGCCTACCCGGAGATATCAAGCCGGCCCCAGGGGGCTGGCCCGACGGACGAAACGGATCATTTCGCTCCCGCGGACGGGAATCTCTCCCTATTCGGCCTTGCTCCCTAAAGAGATTGCTCGTTTCACTCCTCGTTAACGGCAGATGCCGTTCACGAGGCATCGTCACTGTAGCTCTTATCCTCCCCCGGTGGTCAAGCCGGGAGGTCCTGCATTACCAGGATTTATTATCCTTTGGAGCTCGGACTTTCCTCCCCGGAAAAAAGCTCCAGGGCGACTGCCTTGGGCCGCTCTGTCTTGATCGACTGTTTTGCCAAACGGTCGGCGTCCTTATTCCCTTCTCGGGGCAGGTGCTCGACCCGAAATTGCCTGAAACCCGTTTTCAAATGCTGGATCAGGGCGAACAAAAATTTGATATTCGGGTGTTTGACCCGATAGACGCCGCAGATCTGTCTGGCGAACAATTCGCTGTCGGTATAAAGGACAACCGTTTCGGCCCGTAAGATCAGGGCCTGCTGCAGGCCGTAAATGGCGGCCGTGTATTCGGCCACATTGTTCGTCGTTGTCCCGATCGGCTGGGAGTATTCCCAAATCACCTTCTGCCCGCACTTGATGACCACCCCGATACCGGCACGTCCGGGGTTGCCGCTGCAGGCCCCGTCGCTGTAAATCTCTACTTGCTTTAAACCCATGATCCTGATCCCCGATCATACACCTCAAGACAGCGACGGGTCACGCCTCTTCCTTTTCATAAAGCATGCGGGCGCACATCTCGCAATAAATGATCTTCTCGCCCATCCTGATCTCATTGATGACCTGGGCGGGGATATTCATAAAACACCCGCCGCAACTGCTACCCTGGATGGGAACGATCGCCAGTCCCTCTTTATTGACCAAAATCTTTTCATACCGCGCCAGAATGGACTTCTCGATATGCGGCGTCACTTCTTGCCGCTGGGTCTCAAGCTGCTGGACCTTGCCCTGGAGCTCCTTGATCGCAGCATCAATCTCCTTGCGGGCGTCCATGTATCTCTTTTCTTCCTCGGCCAAAAGGCCTTTTTCACGCTCGATCTCGGCCTTGATCCCGTCGGTGCTGTCGAAGGACATCAGGATCTTTTCTTCCACCTGGGATTTGTCGGCCTTGAGATTCTCGATCTCACTTATCTTGGCCGTGTATTCCTTGTTGGTCTTGATCTGGGAGAGCTGGGCGTTGGCCTTGGCGATATTGTCTTCCTGGGCCTTGAGGTCGCCCTCCCATTGTTTGCGTTGAACCTGGGAGGCCTTATGCTTATCTTCCAACTCCCGCAGGCGGGTCTTCTTAGACTCAAACTGATTTTTGAGTTCGTCCAGGAATGCCGGTTTTTCTTTCAACTCGCGCTTGTAATCATATATCTGGGCGTCAATCTCCTGAAGGGCAATAAGATTCTTCACCTGTTCCTTAACGGGATTTTCAGTCACGATCCTTCCTTTCACGAGCTGAAAGGGCTAATATTATATTCATATAAATGGGCACAGAAGGACTCGAACCTTCGACCTCTGCCATGTGAGGGCAGCACTCTAACCAGCTGAGCTATGCGCCCATATTTATCATGAGGGGGAACAACCATTATGACCCTACAAACGCCCCCTCTGCAGGGGGCGGCAAGATCCGATCCAACCTCAGGGCCCCTTATCTCCTTCAAGTCAACTTTTAAATAAGCGCGGTTGACTTTTGAAATAGACTGATCGAGATCTGGGCCCACCAGGATTTGAACCTGGGACCAATTGATTATGAGTCAACTGCTCTGACCGACTGAGCTATGGGCCCGAAAACAAAAAAAATCACTTGCGGCCAGCTTAAAA
>CAZBSU010000126.1:0-6125 GCA_964494745.1 uncultured Planctomycetales bacterium
CGGGCTTGAGGATGCCCTCTGTGACCGTTCCGACGTGGACAAAGATATCCCCGACCTTGACGGTGTCTTGGATTTCCATACCCCCTTGGCCGCCGGTCAGTGTGCCCGTGTCCCCGACCTGGCCGCCGGATTCGGCGTAAAACGGGGTCTGGTCGAGAATGATCTTCACGGTCTGGCCTTTATCGGCCTGGGCAACCTCCTTCTGTCCGCTGAAAAGCTTCAGGATTTTGGCCTGGGCGCGGGTTTGTGCATAGCCTAAAAACAGGGTTTTGGCCACCCCGCCGAGATCCAACTCCGCATCAGCGAAGACATCCCCGGCCATCTTGCTCGCGGCGCGGGAACGTTCTTGCTGTTGCTGCATGAGGTTTTCATATTCGGCCAGAGTTTGCTTTTCAAGTTCTCCAGTGAAAGCGATAGTTCCAGCAGTCGTTGAGACGATAGTTGAAAGGGTTAGTCCATAGGTATCGCGTGCAATAAAAAACATTTTTCCAAGTTCAACAGCCTTTTGATCTTGGGGTAATGGTTCAACCTGGTGGACCTGTGATTTGAATATGGGGATTCGCTTGTTTCGTGTATCCAAAAAGGCTTCCTGCACTTTTTTGATAGTTCCCGCAATAATATCGGATTTGCCCTCTATCTCCGGGTAAGCATCTTGCATGATTTTGATCACGGTTGGAACCAATTTGTATAGACGAGTTTTGGTTTTCCCTAGGGGGATCATCAGATCCACAGAGTCAATGATCAACCGCTTAATTACGTTACCACGACCTTTATTGGATGGCATGACCCCGTCATTGATCCCGAATACGATTGCCCGGATATGGTCGGCCACGATCCGTTTATCCGTTATGTCCAATGAATACCCGTTGGCTTGCGTTTCTTTATCAATGGCGTCCAGGATCGGGACGAACAAATCCGTCTCGAAAGTGTTTTTTTTGCCCTGCATCACGGCGGTGAGACGCTCCAGCCCCATGCCTGTATCGATATTCTTGCTGGGCAGCGGTTCCAGGGTGGCGTCTTCCCTGCGGTTGAACTGGGTGAAAACCAGGTTCCATATTTCCGAAAAGCGGCCGCAGTCGCAGTCCGGATCGCATTTGTCTCCGCGCGGGCAGTCGGGATTCACCCCGTAATCGTAAAAAATTTCGGAACACGGGCCGCACGGGCCGTTGGGGCCCTTTGTTTTGGCCTCGGCCGGCCAGAAATTGCTTTTGTCCCCGAGCCTGACCAGTCTGTTTTTCGGTATCTTGATCTGTTTGAGCCAGATGTCTTCGGCTTCCTTGTCGTCCCGGTAAACCGAAACCCAAAGTTTTTCGGGATCGATCTCAAGTTCGCGGGTCAGGAATTCCCAGGCCCAGGCGATGGCATCCTTTTTGAAATAATCGCCGAAGGAGAAATTCCCCAGCATTTCAAAAAAAGTGTGGTGGTAATTCGTGCGCCCGACCTCTTCCAGATCGTCCGTGCGCAGGCATTTTTGGGAGCTCGCGGCCCGGCGGTACTCGCCGATATGTCCCAGGAATTGGCATTTGAACTGCTGCATGCCGGCGGTCGTGAATAAGACCGTTGGGTCTTCCTTGGGAACCAGCGAATCACTGGCGACAATCGTGTGTCCGCGACCTTGAAAAAATGTCAGGAATTTGGTTCGGATCTCATGAGCGGTCATGACGGTATGTCTCCCGGATTACTTTAAAAATTTCATCCGCAGAAAATCCCCTGCGGATGAGATAGGCTGTCAGCCTTTGCCTGGATCGGGCCCGGTCGAGCTGACGGTATTGCCTCATCCGGCGCCGGACCAGCGCGCGGATGGTTTCGTTTTCGTTGTATTCGTTTTTGGCCCGATTGAGTTCGGCGGCGATGATCTCCGGATCAATCCCTTTGGCCGTGAGTTCCCGGTGAATACGGCGGATACCGATGGGTTTTCTCAGGCGGGACGTGATCCAGGCCCGGGCAAAAAGGGCGTCGTCCAACATGCCGAGGTCTCGGAAATAACGCACCGTTTCGTCACGGGTTTTGTCATCGAATCCCCTGTCGCGCAGCTTAACACGGATCTCCTTCACGCTGCGCGAACGATATCTCATCAGGCGGAAAACGACCTGTCTGGCCCGGGCCAATGTCGTTTGGCCTTTGCCCTCGGGTGCCGCCTTGGTCATGCCTTTTTCAGCTTATCCTTGATTTGCTTCTCGATTTTGGCCAGGACCTTGGGATTGCCGATCAGATAGCGGCGGGCATTATCACGGCCCTGGCCGATCTTGTCGTTTTCGTAGGCGAACCAGGCCCCGGACTTCTGAATAATATCATGCTGGACACTTAAATCCAGGATGTCGCTGACCTTGGAGATCCCCTCATCGAAATAGATCTCGAATTCGGCCTTCCGGAAAGGAGCCGCCACTTTATTTTTGACGATCTTGGCCCGGATGCGGTTGCCGATGATCTCGTCGCCTTTTTTCAGGGATTCGATCCGGCGCAGGTCGATGCGGACCGAGGCGTAGAATTTTAAGGCGTTGCCGCCGGTGGTCGTCTCGGGATTGCCGAACATGACCCCGATCTTCATCCGGATTTGGTTGATGAAGATCACGCAGGTCTTGGACTTGCTGATCGCGGCGGTCAGTTTGCGCAGGGCCTGAGACATCAGCCGGGCCTGCAGGCCCATATGCGAATCACCCATATCCCCTTCGATCTCGGCCCGGGGCGTTAAGGCCGCTACCGAATCGATGACGATCAAGTCCACCGCGTTGGACCGGACCAGGGTCTCGGCGATCTCGAGGGCCTGTTCGCCGGTGTCGGGCTGGGAAATAAGCAGGTCTTCCAGGCTGACCCCGACGGTCTTGGCATAACTGGAGTCAAAGGCATGTTCGGCGTCGATAAAGGCCGCCACCCCGCCCGTCTTTTGGGTTTGGCTGATGATGCTTAACGTTAAAGTGGTTTTGCCTGAGGATTCGGGCCCGTAAATCTCGACGACCCGTCCGCGGGGCACGCCGCCGATCCCCAGGGCCAAATCCAGCGAAAGCGACCCCGTGGAAATGGACGGGATATTAACGGCGGTGCTGCCGTCCATTTTCATAATGGAACCTTTGCCGAATTGTTTTTCGATTTGACTCAAGGCCAAATTCAGGGCCTTGCGTTTGTTCTCCATCTCGACGGTATTTTTGGTTTCAGCCATCCTAACCTCCCTTATTCTTGTTCATCACGGTTGATGAACGTGCGGATCCTGCCATTTAATCCGGGGTGAGATTAAGTGCGGTTCCAGGTTCAATAAATCAACTTGACCGAGTCTAAATGACTTAATGGGCGGGGATAATTATTAATATTAGTAAATTACGAAAAATTATACATGAGGGGCGTTGGGTTGTCAATCTTTTCCCCCGAGGGGGTACTCATCGGTTTCGCGTTGAATAATCGCGGTGAGCACTTCTTTGAACCCGGGAACGGGCGTGTCGGCTGCGGCGGCGATGATGCGCCGGATCCCGGCCCGTTCATAACCGATGCCGTAAAGGGCAATCCCTTCTTCCAATTTGTCAGAGAAATACGGCGCCGGGCGCCAGAGGGTCTTGGGGTTCTCCGGGATACGAGCGAGGATGGCTTTGAGCTGGTCGATATCGTTGGCTTGGGCCGAGCCGGGGATAGGCGGGATTTTATCCACCTTGGCGGTTTGCATGGCCAACTTAAAGGTTTTGTTCGGGACAAAGACGATAATGGGGCCGTCAATAGCCAGGATCTGCCATCCGGCAGCATCCGTGAGATATTGGATCAAGGCATGACACGGGGGATGGTCAGATGCAAGGATAGCGGCCTGAAAATTATATTCGGATTGAGCGGCGGACCAGAAACGCCGGGGATTTTGAAGGATTTTGAGATATTGGGCATAAAGATCCTGGTGGCATTGGCGGCCGTCAACAAAGGAATTGAGTTGAGGGTACCCGGCCCAGAGGATATATCCCCCGAAACCGTCCGGAGAAAAGACAAGGCCGCGCAGACCCAGTTTTTGTATCTGGTTGACCCCGGCAACCGGGTTGGTTGCCGGTTCCAATGATAGGGTGAGTCGTTTGACATCTTTGCCGTTCAAAATGACATGGGCCTGGGCAAGCCGCAGGGATAAGCAGGTCAATAGGCTGAGCAGAATGATAAGGATGCTGGTCTGAAGTCCACTCCCATAACGTTTGATCCAGGTGACGGATGGCCGTGCCGCGTGACTCAGGGAATGGGCGGTGACGTAAGCACTGATAATGGCGAAAAAGGCGCTTGCCCTCTGGCTGTGAAGAAACATGAACAGGGCCGTGATCAATAAAAGCAGATCGGTGAACGATCTTTTTCGCGGCAGAAAGATGGCCCCCAGGGCCAGGACAACCAGACCCGCGAACCACAACCCAGACCAAGACAGCAGATAGACCGGGGGTTGCATCTCGGTAATCAGATTGTTAAAACGATAAAAGTTGATGAAATGGGGCAGCAGAAAAACCTCAAACGGATAGACCATGGCCTGCAGACCATAGGGCGAAATCAGAAAACAAAACGGATAGATCAAAAGAAGAAGACCCAGGTGAAACACCGGCCGGCCGGTTGCATCAGGGGCCTGGTTCTGCTGGCCATTTGTCGCGTTTTTGATCCTATCAACCACGGCTGAAAACCAGAAAATACCGATCAATAAAAGAGCATAGACAAAGCTGCCTAAGTGGAGGTTCCCCCACAGCATACCCAGGGGCAACAAAGGCCACAGGGACTTGGCCCGATGCGTTTGCTCGTATTGGTAAAGCTGGATCAGGAAGAGTTGGATAAAGATAAAGTTGAAGATAAACGGCCGCAGGACCAGGCGAGTGAGCAGACCGTAGCCCAAGAACAGGGCGACTAGAAGCAAAAGCGCGGCCGGCATCCTGCGTCGGGCGTGAACCACGAAAACGGATACGGTTACCAGGAACCAAAAGGCCAGGAGAATCTTTAAGGCCAAAAGTCCGCCCCATTGGTAAAATGTGTAAAATAGGACCCCGCCCAGCCATTGGGTATACATCCAGGACGTGCTGGCCTCTGTGATCGCAAACGGGTCTGCTGATGGGACCTGTTGATGGGCGACAATCCATTCGCCGAGTTTCAGATGCCACCATATATCTCCGCCCACAAGCGGGGAGAAAAAGGCCAAGAATAAGAAGATGAATAAACCCAGGGTGGTTAGGCCGATAATAAAATTTAATATAGGGAGTGATTTCATTTTCATGGGAATTAAGCTTAATCGTTATTTCGCCAACAGGAAACCGGCGACAGCGACAACGGTGATCGCGGCGGTGTCCACTTTTAATGTCGTCGGCCCGAGCGACACGGGCTGGCCGCCGTATTTAACCGCCAGGGTGATTTCGTCCGGCGTAAAGTCGCCTTCAGGGCCGATCAGAAATAAGATTTTTTTGGCCTCAATGCCTCGGGGCAGGACATCAAGCAGATTTTTGCGTTCTCCTTCAAGACAAGGGATCAAAATCAGGGTGTCAGGTCCCATGGTCGGGATAAAATCTGAAAAATGTCTGACGGGGTGGAGGGTTGGCACGGATGAACGTTGGCATTGTTTGGCCGCGTTTACGGCCACGGTTTGAAAACGCTCCAGCTTGCGTTTGGCGCGCGCGGGATCCAGCCGGACTTCGGTCCGGCTGGTCACCAGCGGGATGATCTCATCCACCCCCAGTTCGGTGGTTTTTTCGATGATCAGCTCGAATTTGGCCTTTTTGGGGATCGCGCAGGCCAGGATGATCGGCGCACGAACCGCCATGCCTCGCGATCGGTGACGCTCGGGTTTCATCTCGATCTGGTCGGGGCCTAAGCTGATGATCGGTCCCTCGGCCTCCTCCCCGTTCCCGTTAAAAACGGCGATACGATCGCCTTTCTTGAGACGCAAGACGGTTTTGATGTGGTGAATTTCGCGGGGGTCGGTGACCCGTATGACGGGGGTATCAAGGCTGGCGTCAGAGCAATGGAATCGATGCATAATATTTTGCCCGATCACCTGAATCGGGCGATGATATCCCGCGCTGTTGGGATGACAGGAAAATGTCGGATCTAAACCATAAATAAAAAAGTGGACCGAGGGGGAGTCGAACCCCCGACCTCCTGATTGCGAACCAGGCGTTCTCCCAGCTGAACTACCGGCCCAT
>CAZBSU010000127.1:0-6122 GCA_964494745.1 uncultured Planctomycetales bacterium
TCCCTAAAATAAAGCTGCCCACATAAACCAAACACACCGCGCCGGTAGCCGCGGTCAGGCCGATAATGAATTTCCGGTTGACCTGGATCAGCCCCGACTTATACACCATCAGCATGCAGAATAAGGTGCCGAAGGTCAGGGACACGGCCTGGACCACGATGCCCGGATAGGCCCGCTCATACATCGCGGAAATCCCGCCTAAGACCAATCCCTCGCAAAGGGCATAGGCCGGGGCGGTAAACTTGGCCAAAGGCAGATTAAATACCGTGACAAGAGCCAAGATAAGGCCTACGATCCCGCCGCCCATGATATACGGCCCGACGGCAGAGCCGGCCGCGGCCAGGGCGGATTCACTGCCCCACTGGCCGGGCGCGGAAACGGTCAAAAATTTATTCCACACCCAGGAGGCGCTCAACAGAAGCAGGAAAAAAAGAATAAAACTTTTGTTGATGGTCCCCTGAATCGTCATGGTGTCGGCCAGCCCGTGCGAAGGCGCGTTTGAAAAGATCGACGGATTCATGGCCGGATTGCTGGTGCGCATCATGATTAACTCCTTTGGTTGGGTTCATTGAGTTTATTGAATTGATTCAATGAACGCAATCAACGCAACAAACGCAATGAACTTTTAAATAATTCCCACGACTCGGATCGCGACTTGCATGGTCAGATTTGTATAGATGCCGGCGATGATATCGTCCATCATGACACCGACCCCGCCTTTAAGCGATTCGAATTTATTTGCCGGATAAATCTTGAACATGTCAAAGGCCCGGAATAAAAAGAAGGCGGGCCACAGGACCTGGGGCGTGGCCGGCAGCATCGCGAAAGCCAACAAGGCGCCGGCAACCTCATCGATCACAATAAAAGACGGGTCCTTTAGCCCAGTGGCCTTTTCAACCCGGTCGCTGACGATGAACCCGGTCACCGTCACGGCCACAAAGACAAGGAGATAAAGCAGGCCGGATCCCGGCAAGGCCAGAACGATCAGCAGGCCCGCCGCGCTGGCCAGGGTCCCTGGGCCGAACGGGAAAAAACCCACTCCGAAAAAAGATGCCAGCCAACGGCTCATATTCGAGTTTTTCATGATTCTCCGTTCCGGTTCTGGGCCGCAAAAGCCCAGCGGTTATTCCAAAGATACGACATGCCCGAAATGACGGTCATCAAGACCGTGACCGCCATCAACATCCCGATGGCGGTCAGCCACAAATCCAGGTTCCGCTCCAATCCGGCCGAAAGAACGGGATGCCTCTGCAGCAGGATGAAGACCAGGATCACGTACACCGCGACGATCTGGGAAACGGTTTTGTATTTGCCCGCCCTTTCCGCGGCCAGATACAGGCCTTTGCCGATAAACATCATCCGCGTGCCGGTCACCAGGACTTCACGCACAAGAATGATCCCGAACATCCATGCGGAGATAATCCCCATCCCGGTAAAGATATAAAAAGCCGCCAGGATCAAAAATTTATCCGCAATCGGGTCCATGATCTTGCCGAAATTTGTGACGGCATCATATTTCTTGGCCAGATAACCGTCGTAATAATCCGTGAGAGAGGCCAGCAAAAAAACAAAAACCGCGGTCACGGCCGGAGCCAACCCCTGGCGCGTTAAACAAAAAATGAAGATTATCGTCAGGATCAGCCTGAACAAGGTCAAAATGTTGGGCAGTCTTTTCATACGGCCGTCCCGTATAAATCATATTCCGTGCTGTCGTTGATGTACACTTCCACAAAGACACCCGGCTTGAGGGGCCGGTCACTTGTGACAACAACCCGACCGTCCACCTCCGGGGCATCGCCTTCCGTGCGGCCCAGAAAGATATTCTCTTGCTCCGGGACCTTTTCGTCAATCAATACTTTGACCCGGCCGCCGATCCGGCCCTGAAGCCGGCGGCGCGATATCTCCTGTTGCTCACGCATCAGGATATCATAGCGTTCCTGCCTGACCTTGGCCGGGACCTGCGGTTTGAGCGCATACGCCCGCGTGCCTTCCTCTCGGGAATAAGGGAAAGCCCCCAGTCGGTCGAACCCGACATCACGAATAAAATCCATCAGCTCTTCAAACTCACGTTCCGTCTCGCCCGGGAACCCGACGATAAACGAGGAGCGCAAACACACCCCCGGGATCTTCTGCCTGATCCGGTCGATCAATTTCTTGATCCTCTCCGGCGCCATCGGCCGGTTCATGGCCTTGAGGATACGGGCATTGATATGCTGCAACGGCAGATCGATATAGTTACAGATTTTTTCCTCGCCGGCGACATAATCAAGCAATTCATCCGTAACGCGGGCCGGGAACAAATACAATAAACGTATCCAGTCTATATCCCCGGCCGCGGCCGTGAGCTGGCGCAGCAAATTCACCAAGGCCGACCGGCCGTCGATGTCGATCCCGTAGGCGCTGACATCCTGACCGATCAGGTTGACTTCCCTGACGCCGCGGGCATTCAAAAGCCGCATTTCCCGCACAAGGGACCGAATGTTACGTGAAGCTAGCGGTCCTTTCAGGCGGGGGATGACACAATAACTGCACAGGTTGTAACACCCTTCACAGATTTTGAGATAGGCATAATGTCCCGGCGTTAAAGCGACCTGGTCAAGACAACGGTCTTTGGCAAAGACCGGCACCCCCACCAAGGCATCGATATCTTTCAATTCGTCCAGCAGGTCTTGGCCATAACGCTGGACCAGGCAGCCGGCCAGAATAACCTTATCGACCCGCCCCTCCTTTTTCCACTGGAGGACATCCAGGATCGTATCAATCGTCTCTTGACGCGCCGCATCGATGAAACAACAGGTATTGATAATCAGGACCCGCGCCTGCCCGGCGTCGACGACAGAAAATCCCTTGGCTTTCAATCGACCGAGGATCATCTGTGCATCAACAAGGTTCCGGGCACAACCGAGGTTGATGACGCTAACCTGAGGCGGGGCTGAATTCATTGGATAACTTTCAGGCCGTCTTTGGTAATGACGACCCGGCGGGCGCTGCGGTCGGCGCGTCCAAGGTTGCCCAGGACTTTGCCGTTCACTTCAAACTCAAGATTATGAATATTTTTACCCGAAAGCTCGATCCGGTCATCCGCCTCCCAGGTCTCAACCGCCCCCTCCTTGATCGTGGACTGGAAAACCAGATTCCCGTCCACCTTGACCTGCAGCCACCCCTGTTTCCGGGTGCGGATCGTCAATCGGACATCTTTGACCGGCCCGGCTTTCTGCGGCTGTTCCGCAGGCTTTTGGGGCGGGGCGGCCGGGATGGCCGCCTTGACCGGTTCTTTCTTCTCAACCGGTTCGGGCAAACGGACCTTCGGTTTCTCTGCCGATTTTTCCGTCTTCTTTTTCGCTTCGGTCCGGGTCACCTTTTTGGGGGCCGCGGTCAAGGCGGCCTTTTTGACCTGAGGCCGGGACGTCTTCGGTTTCCCGAAGAGACAACCTCCGATCTTTGAAAGCAAAAACAACGCCACCAACCCGGCCGCGATCTTCACCAGCCATTGTTGACGCTCACGGGTAAATATCTTCTTAATTTTTTTCTCCAGGACATCTCCCGGATAAACCGTCGTGGCCGGCCCGGGCAAATGTTCTTTGTGATAATCCTCAAGGATCTCCCCGACATCCACGCCGAGATATTCGGCGTACATCTTGATAAAGCCCTTCATATAAAAAGGCGACAGGGTCCGGACCCGATACCCTTCCTCGATCGCCTTCAAGGCGTCCAGGGGGATCTTGGTGGCATTATGGATCGTCTCCAAGGCAATCCCTTTTGAGGTACGGATCTCTTTTAAGATCTGGCCTGGGGACTTTTTTTCTTCGGCAGGTTGTTCCTGTTTAGCCATTCCTCGTATCCGTGGTCTATTTCCCCGTGTTGAGATGTTCCATCAGCCAGGCCTCCCGGTCAATCAGGATGTCCCGCGGTTTGCTGCCGCAGTAAGGCCCGACAATCCCGCCCTGCTCCATCATATCGATCAACCGGGCCGCGCGGGTATATCCCAATCGCATGCGGCGCTGAAGGATCGAAACCGAGGCCTGGTTGGTCTCGATCACGAGCCGCACGGCCTCGTCATAAAGCTCGTCCTTCTCCTGATTGCCGCCGGCCGCGCCGGACGTTTGCTGCTGCAGGATCGATTCGTCAAAGGTCGGTTTCTGCTGATCTTTGATAAAATCGATCACCCGCCGCACCTCGTCATCACTGACATAACTGCACTGCCCCCGGGTCGGCTTGGCCACCCCGGGCTGAATAAAGAGCAGGTCCCCTTTGCCCAGCAGGGTTTCGGCGCCGTTCATGTCCAGGACCGTGCGCGAGTCAACCTTGGAGGCCACCTTGAACGACACCCGGGCCGGAAAATTGGCCTTGATGACCCCGGTAATAACGTCCACGGACGGACGCTGGGTCGCCAAGATCAGATGGATCCCGACCGCCCGGGCCAGTTGCGCCAGCCGGGTGATCGCGCTTTCGATGGTCTTGGCTGCGACCTGCATCAAATCCGCCAGCTCGTCGATAACGACCACGATATAAGGGAGTTTGTGGCCCTGCTGGTGATAGGATGTGATATTGCGCAGGCCGGCCTTGGACAGCAGATTGTAACGGGATTCCATTTCCCCGACGACCCAGTTCAAGGCCGCGGAAACCTTTTTGGCGTCGGTCACCGTGGGCGAAAGCATATGCGGCAGATCATTATAATGGGCCAATTCGACCATTTTCGGATCGACCATCAAAAATTTAAGATCCTCGGGCGTGGCATGATAAAGCATAGACATGATGATCGAGTTGATGCAGACGGTCTTGCCCGCGCCGGTTGTCCCGGCGATCAAGAGATGCGGCATCCCCGCGAGATCCGCCATCAGGGGTTTGCCGGAGATCTCCTTACCCAGCGCCAGCATCAATTTGGATTTCGACTTCTGAAAGTTGCGGTGCGCCAGGACCTCTTTGAGATAGACCGTGGCACTCGAGCTGTTGGGCACCTCGATGCCGACGCGGTTCTTGCCGGGGATCGGGGCCACGATCCGGACCGCGACCGCGCGCATGGCCAGGGCGATGTCATCCGCCAAAGTGGTAATCTTCTGGACCTTGACACCCGGAGCGGGTTCCAGCTCGTAACGGGTGATGACCGGCCCGCGCTCCACGTCCGCGACCCGGGCCGTGACGTTAAAATTCGTGAGTGTTTCTTCCAGAGTCTTGGCCCCCGCCTCCAGGTCCTGCTGCAAACGGGTGGTCGATATTTGCGGCGGATCGGTCAACAATGACAGAGGCGGCAAATGATATTCGCCTAAAGGTTCCGGGGCCGCCGGTTCGGGCGAGGGAACCGCCTTCTCGGGTTCCGGGGCAATACGGATCGTGGGCTTGGGCGGCCTGACCGGCTTGGGGGGTTCCACCTTGGGCTCGCTGCCGCCGGTCAATTGCGCCACCCGCTGCATTTCCTTTTGCTTGAGGGCCTGAAGTTTCTTCTGTAGCTCCGGATCCAGCCCCTGAATATTTATCTTGGGTTTGGGCTTTTTGTCGGCCAACGGGGCCACCACCAGGCGCTGGCCGGTTTCCTGAATCCTGATCCGGCCGGCCGTCAACAGACCTTTAAAAAAGTCACTCACCCGGAATAAAAACGGGGAGATCAGGAATTCTCCCGATAACACCAGCGTCAGGGTCCCCAAGGTGCCCAAAATAATATAAGAGCCGGTCCAGCCCAGATACCTGACCAAGAAGTCCGCGATCACATAACCGATCACGCCCGCCCGTTCAAAGCGCAGGGTGTCTCCCTGCGGACCGAGCATGCTGAACAAGGTGCTGATAACCGAAAAAAGCACCACGGAGGCAAACAACTTCGGCCAGTTAAAATGAATATCCCGGGATTTGAATTTGCTCCAGCTCCAGAAGAATAAAGTCGCGACGAGAAAATAGGCTCCCCATCCGATCAGAAAAAACATGCTGCCGGCAAAGACAGCACCCACGATACGGATCAAGTTCTTGGCGGGGACATTCGGCTGGGAGGTAAACCAGGAAAGGTCCTGCGGGTCGAAAGAAACAAGGCTGGCGAGCAGAATCAGCCCGAAGGCAAGGATAACAATACCCTTGATCTCATTGATATGTTCCTTTTTCATCGCAGCGGGGATGATCTATTAAAACGATAAATA
>CAZBSU010000128.1:0-6091 GCA_964494745.1 uncultured Planctomycetales bacterium
GCCGCAACGCTCGCACGCGCCGTCAACGGCGTGTCCGCGCGGGTCATCCTGAAGACCGCGGCCAGATAAAGTCCCATAAACGGCGGATGATGGAGATAGGGGCTCAGCTCTCCCGTCTTCCTGACCAGAAGAAAGTCTTGACCTTTGGTTTCCGCCAGCCCGCGAAGAAGATGTGCCCGCGCCACGGCAGAATACAAGGCCCCGTTATCGTCGTGCAGGAATTGCCACGGGTCGGCCAGGTGCTTCGAAAGCAGAATGCAGAACGCCGTGATCAGAATCGCGAGCGGACACCATTTTCTCCGCAGAAATATTTTGAATGAAGTCATGACTTATTTTGACTGGCGGAATGCGAAATCAAGAATGCTTTTTGACATACCGTTTCTTGATCCGACGCTGATTTTCCTCGAAAGGCCCCTGCCCCGGGCCGTATATCTTGATGACCGGTTCCACCGCCTGCGGATATTCTTCGCGCGCCTTTTTGTAATCAAGGCTCAGCCGCGCCAGTCGGGGGCCCAGGATTTCTTGCAGGCGGGCCGCGACCGCTTCCTGATCCGCATCATTCAGCACTTCGAATTCGAAGCACGGCCGCGGGTTGCCCTGGCGGTCATCCTCCAGGGAAAGCGTAAACGAGTTTATCTGCCGCGCCAGCAGGGTGTCCTGGTAAACAATACCTTCGACGTCTTCCGGATAGATATTCGCGCCCATGACCGAGACCGTCGAATCCTTGCGGCCGTAAACATATAAAAACGGCAGGTGCCAGCGCGGATAGGCGCATTCGCGTTCAAGCTCTTCCAGATCAATGTCATGCTGTTTGAGCCTGGCCTTCATCGTATCGAATGTCAGCATCCCGCCTTCGTCGCGGATGTTGTAACGGATGCGCGGGGACAGGGTCCAGGGCTTGCTGACGGTAACGACGATCTCGCCGTCGATGATCTCGACGAAATGGTCAAGGGGATTGTATTGAAACAGCATCGGCAGGCGCTGGTCATCCCCGAACAAGGTCCGGCGCAGCTCGGGATGTGCCAGGCACAGTTTTCTGATCCGGACCGACAGGGGATTCTCGCCGCCCATGCCGATCTCCAGGTCCGAGGCGCCGTAGCCCGAATAAACCGTTTGGGCGTATTTTAGAAGATAATCACGCAGTCCTTCCGACATCCCCTCCCCGCCGACCAGGACATGAATGTCGTAATCCGTCCAGGGGAAATTCAGCTTTGCCCCTTCGTCGAAAAGATATTTCAGGAACGGCGGGTAGCCGTTGAGGATATAGGGGTATTGCCGGCCGAAGAATTTAAGCGTGTGCAGGATTTTGTCGACATCGGGGCCGGTCGATTTGACCACACCCAATGATTGCGCGGCCAGGGCCATGTTGAATCCCGTGGCCCAGGCCCCCATGCTGAAGGTATTGAGGATAATGTATTTCCGGTCGCCGTAACAATAGCGCAGGTAAACACCGATCAGGTTTTTGACGATCCCGCGTTCTTTGTCGCCGCGCACCCAGTTGTAAGGCTGGCCGGTGGAGCCTGAGGATTCGTCGATAACAACCCCTTCGCGGAAAAAATCGCCGTCCAGGCAGCGCTGTTCGGTTGAAAACGGCAGGATATAATTGGGTTTATCCGTGACGGGCAGGGATTCGAAGATTTGCATGAAATGGCCGGAAGGCTGGGTCCATGCGGATTGATCCAGGAATTCTTTATAGGCAGGAACGCGGCGGTAGGCGATCAGGAATTCTTTAAACGCGCGGTAACAGCAGGCCCGCGCCCCGAAGCGCTGCGGCGCGTGGCCGACAATGAAAGAAAACAACGGATAATGGCGCAAGACGCCGGCCTGAAGGGCATCGATGAGGCCGATCAGCCAAACAAAAAGACGGTCAATGAGGCGCAGGTGCATATAAACTTTTTATTCCCTTCTCATCCGTTGAAATTCTTCCTGCATCTGGGTCATTTTGTCTTTCGGAATCTCGCCGGGATTTTCGCCCAACCGCCTAAGCGCCGTGCCCACGTTTTGGGCAACCTGGTAGGAAAAATCACCTGAGAGGCCCCATCCGTAATCGGGCCCTTTCCGTTTCCCTTTGGCGATATACCCCTTTTCGCGCTTAAATGCTGTCTTTAAGGCGCCTACCGCTTTTTTGTCACCGATTTGTCCCAAGGCACGCGCGACAGCGGGATGGGAAGTCCGTTTTTGAACATCATTAAGGATATGGCTGAGGGCCGGGACCGCACGGGGGTCGCGGATCGCCCCCAGGTCATAAATAAAATTGCAGGCATCCGATGAGGCACGCACATCCTGGCTTTGGGCAGGGTTATTCGCTGCGGTCAATATCTCTTTAATAATTAAAGGGACGGCCGGTTTTCCTATGGACCGCAGCGAGGAATGGTTTCGGCTCGCGATGGCCTGGGTGATCTGTTCTTTTTGCTGGGCGGTCAATTTTTGACTTGGGATCAATCCCGCCTGCTGGATGGCATCACATCCCCCGACACAAAAGATCATGAATATCCATAAGACAAGGCCTTTTCGAAATACCATATTCCCCTCCCCCTGTATTATTTGCTGTGGAGTCAAATCTTAACTCATTCTACGCCGGTAAAAGGAGAAATCCAACAAAAAAGGCCCGTTTTTAGAACGGACCTTTTCCTATCTGATGTTTCGGGTTAAATTTTGATTTTTTTTCGGATTATGGCATGGCTTCCATGGCTTCCTGACGCTTGCGTTCGAGCTCCTTGCGGCGTTGCTGCATGGCCGCCTGCCGTTTTTGCATCGCGGCTTGCCGTTCCTGCATCTGACGGCGGCGCTCCGCCATCGCTTGCTGGCGCTCCTTCTGGGCCGCGATTATTGCCTCTCGCTTCTGCTGCTCTTCCTCGCTCAGGGCCTGATCTTCGGCCGTTCCATCGACCGTCTCTTCCGCTTCCTGAGCTACCGGCTCAACCGCCTCATCGCCGGTTTGTTCTTCGGTCTGATCCACGCCGGTTGCGGGTTCGGCTGTGTCGGATTCGTCCTTGGTGGCCGGCTTCATCGCCGCAGCTTCGGTCTCATCTTCTTCTGTCTGGACGGCCGGGGCGGCATTGCCCTCCACCTTGATGTCGAAGAGGACAGCTTCGGCCTGGTCGTTAAAATCGTCATGCAGATAAAGATAATAGTCCTGTCCCGGATGGACCTCGAATTCTGCGGGCAGGCGTGACCAATCGCTGGCCTCCTGGGGTTCGTCGAATCCCTCGGTTGCCGTGTACAATTTGACTTCCGCGACAATGCCTTCCGGGACATCGCGCGCGCTGACCGTGAGGGTGTCGGACGGACCGGCATTTAATTGAAAAACATCAAAATCCTCCATTGGGAACACTGCAACCTTGATCACTTGTCCCACGGCCAGCGGTTTGGCCTGGGGATAGTCGTTGTTGGGCTCAAACGAATCCATCTCTTCGATAAAATCGAATTTAACGTCGAAGACGGTTTTTTCAGTTTGATCATTGAAATCATCGAGGATCGTCAGGTAGTATTCCTTTCCGGCCACAACCGCGCAGGCGTCCGGCAGATGTTTCCAGTCCCGGACAGTCTTGATTTTGGGATCGGCCCATTCGTCATACAGGGCATACCGGACTTCAGGCGCAATCTTCTCAAGGTGGCCTTTGAACTTGACGTCCAGATATCCCTGGCGGTCAACGGCGATCTTGAACCAGTCCTGATCCTCGACCGGAAAAATAGCGATCTTTTTGACATCTCCCAGATTAACCGGGGTGGCCTGTTCGGGGGTATTGTTGGGTTCGGAGGCGTCGAATTCCTCCAGGAAGGTCACCTGAATTTTCATCGGCTGCTCCGAGGCCGCGTCATTGAAATCGTCACCGATCACAAAATGGTAGGTCCCGGCCTTGGGGATAAAACAGGCATCCGGCAGCCGGTGCCAGCCGCGGATTTCCTGCATCTTCACATCGGCCCATTCGTCGTAAACGGCAAAGCGCGCTTCCGGGCCGAGGTTTTCGGCAACATTGCTGGCCTGGATCTGCAAATACCCCTGGCCGGGCAGGTCGACCTTGAACCAATCCTGGTCTTTGACAGGATTGATAACCAGTTCGAACGGCTCGCCCAACGGTATCACTTCGGCCTCTTCAACACTATTATTCGTATCGCCAACGCTGGTTGCCCGGGGTGAGGATTCGGCCGGCACGGATTTCACCGCGGCCTTGGCCTTGACCTGGATCTTTTCCCCGGGCTTGCTCTGCCCGCAACCCGCGAAAATCAACACAGTCGCTGCCATCAGCACAAAAGAATAGTTTGATTCTTTTTTGAACACCTTGACCTCCTTTTTGTATCGTTAGATAGTTTCTTGTCTCAATGAGTGAAAACGACATCACCGATCCGTAATGACCGAATCAGGCCGGCCGACCCTTTGGCCACGCATGAAAGGCCCGAGGTGATCTGGGTTACCTTGAGCGTCCCTTTCTTTTCCTTAGGGATGACGGTCAATCCGGTCTTGGGATCGGTCATCGGCGCACCTTCTCGAAAAACGATCAACCGGTCCCCGGGCCGCAGGCCGTAGGCCGACCCCAGGTTCACCACTACCTCGTTGGCGGAAATGAAATCCATGATCTGCCCGGACTGGGCGAACTTATTGCGCAGGTCGTAGGAAAATTTTTCGATTGTTTCGTCCAGTGATTTGGACACCAACAGAGAATATTTTTTTTTCAATTCATTAAAGGCCCCGACCACATCCACGACCAGGCCGGCCAGTTTTCTGTTTTTGAGGTCGCGTTCGAACATCTCCTGATCACGGTAGCGTTCCTTGCGGCCGCGGTTGCATTTGGAGTCGGTCTTTTTGTCGGCATAATAAATTTCACCCGAGCTGACACTGACCATTTTCAGACTGACTTCGCTGACGCCGCATTGTTCTTTCCAGATTGAACCGCGGAAATCGCCGCTTTCGTAAGTCTGCTCCTTGTAGCGCAGTTCGGGCCTGGAAACCGACGCGGCCACATTTCCGAAGACCAGGAAATCCGCGCCGAGCAGGCGGCCGATCTCATTGATGCGTTCGACATCTTCCCAGGATCCCAAAGACCGTTCTTTCATGATCGCGCGGATCTTTGCGCGCTCGACCACGTTGAAATTGCGGATCAAAAGATTTTCGATATCTGACAAAGCCAAACGATCCACCCCGCGGATGGGCGAGCCGTCGTCCGTGACTTCGATCACGGCCACCGTTTTTTTGAACTGGCGGGCCGCTTCGCGTTCGGCGGCCGTTGGCTCGACGACAGGCGCGGTGGCGCAGCCGGCGGCCAGGACGCATATCGCAGCGCATGTCGCCCCTTTAAGCAATTGTGTCTTCATCCGATTTCCTTTTGTTGAGAATGATTCTTTTAAGGGCCCGAAACAAGGCCGGGGATAAAATAAGACTGAGGATGGCCGTTGCCACCGGGACAAGCATGAGAATGGCCATCCATCCCATCTCTAAATCAAAAGACGGATGATTCCGGGTCACATACATCAAACCTATCGTAATGACAAGACCGATAAAACTCAATACGACCCAGGTCGCAAACAATAAGGCCATCCATCCCAGGATATTCAAAAAGGTCGGGATTATTTTTGAACGTTCGATGATCGCTCCCAGGGACAAAAAAATTCTATATAATAAGGACAGTGATAAACGATAAAACATTTTACCGCATAAGGATGATAATGACAAACGGAAACGGGATATTTTCGTCCTGATCCAGTCGAGATTGCAGGCGGGACACGGAATGGATACCGTAACCCAAAGGAGTTCGCATGAACCCGAGTGCTTTTATCTTACGGCTCCAAGATCCTTATGGTTGTCGGAAGTGAGGTAATTTTGCCGACAAAGACGGTTCGCCGTATTTCGGTCCTTCGCGAACAATAATCAGAAAGTGATCCAGTAAAATTCTCCGAACCGGGCTCGCGAGAATAATCAACCCCCAGCTGCTTTTCAAGACAATCTTTTTCGGAAAATTTCTCGGTCGGATTATTTGCCGAGAAGGTGATGCGGGGATGAATAATCTTGACGCCGTCCGGAATAAGAATGAAATCAGCGAGTTCGTGGCGCGGGTGTCTTATTGACAGATAATATCCTTCATGGAGCGTCGGG
>CAZBSU010000129.1:0-6077 GCA_964494745.1 uncultured Planctomycetales bacterium
AGACGCCGATCAGCACCGAGCCCACAAACCCGAAAAATAACCGGTAGTAAGGATCAGCCCAGCCGGGGAACCATGTCATGCTTTTATCCTTTCTTTAAAGGTCATCCAAAGCAGTTTTCATTAATATCTGCAACCTGTCGGGTTACAGCTAAAGCCCCCCAAAAAACTCCCCTAAAGCCCCTCGGGGGAAGAAACCAAACAATTATTAATTTGCGCTAACAAAACCAATACTCATACATTGATTTCAGGAACTGTTTATTGAAATCAGGGACATCGTTGCTTCCAATGACCGAATCGATGCCACACTTAAGACATATCGCTGTTTGACCTAAACTGTTCTTGTCTTCATCAACCCACTCTGTTATTTCTTGAGGAGAAAAAATTTCCAAACAATAAAAACATCCGCATCGTTCACTATTAAGTATGGAACTGCGGTGATTCCCACAAAATTTATGTGCCTGAATTATGTCCATAATAATAGGGGACGGAGCCCTATTTATGTGCTATCCGTTGAGACCTGGTTTTTTATCCGGGGGTGATGACTTTTAGGGCTTGGGGAACAACCTTGATGTGTATCGGCATCTTGGGATGGAGTTCCCCATCGCATTGAAAATCGTGCCGGGGTTCGGTCGTAATCTCGATCTCGCGGCATTGCCAATGCCGGAAGAATCCCCGGAAGACCTGCTGCTGTTTGTAGATCTTGCGCAAATCAGCATGATTGATAAGGATCACGTCAAACAACCCGTCATTCACTTTGATCTTGGGCGATATGGTTATCCCCGGCAATCCTAAATTCCCGCTGTTGGCCACAATGCAGGCAAGCCCTTGTTCCTGGTAATCTTTGCCGTCCAGCTTTAACTTATAGATCGAGGCCCTTGTCTTGAGCGCGGCCTTGAGGCTATTCAGGGCATAGGCCAACCACCCTATCTTTGTCTTGATGTCGGGAGTGGTTTCCCGAACGACCTCCGCTTCAAACCCGTTACTCACCCGTGTCAAAAAAAACTGATCTCCGATTTGCCCAACGTCAATGGCACGGACGCGGTGTTTACTTAAAAATAACTTTATGGCTTTCTCGATATCCTGAGGGATCCCTAATTCGTTGGAAATCACGTTGGCCGTCCCTCCCGGCAGGATCAACAAGGGTTTCTTCTCTTTGACCAAGACCCCGGCCGCTTCCCGGACTGTCCCGTCACCCCCATAAATCGCGATCGCATCAGCATGCTCCCGCAGGGCGCGTTTTGTATAATCCGCGATCTCTTGAGGTCGTTTGGTAACATAAATATCCCAGTCAATCTTTTTATCAGATAGGACTTTATGTAATGTATGCAAAATGGGAAATTGCCGGCCGGAAGATGGATTGATAATGATGGCGATTCGTTTCATGGAACAATAGTTTAGGATGGATGCTTTTGTTTTTAAGTCGATTTTTTATTCCAGACCCCGGCCAGGACGCTGGCGGTGATCACGCACCACGTGGCGAACAGCGCGGATGGCAGGGCGGCCTCGGCCGAAAAATGTTTCAGGGCCAGGACGGCCCCTAAGCCGGCGTTCTGCATCCCGACCTCAATGGCCAGCGTGCGCCGCTGTTTTTTGTCAAAACCGTATATCCTCCCCGCCCCGTAACCCCCGATGAGGCCGATGAGGTTCAGGATCACCACGGCCGCGAAGATCAGCGGTGTGATCCCCAGAAGTTTGTCCTTGTTAAGGGCCACGATCAGGCCGCAAATAAACGCGATAAACAAGGTCGAGACGGCCGGAAAGACATAGAGGACACTCTCGATCTTGGCACGAAAACGATGCTTAAGGGTAAGCCCCACGCCGAGCGGGACCACCACCATCAGGAGGATGCTTTGAAACATGGCCCAAAAATCAACCTGCATGAAGGTACGCGCGAAAATAAGGGTGAAGAGCGGCGTCAGGACCGGAGCCAAAAAGGTCGAGCAGGTCGTGATGGCGATGGACAAGGCCACGTCCGCCCGGGCTAAATAGGAAATAACATTAGAGGCCATGGCCCCGGGCACGGAACCGGCCACGATCAACCCCAGGGCCAGCACCGGCGGTAGGTTCAGCGCTTTGGCCATCAAAAACGCGGCTAAGGGCATGATGACAAATTGCGTCAGTGTGCCCAGCAGCGGCAGCCAGGGTTTCCGGATAATAGGGAGAAAGTCTTCCGGGTTCAGCACAAAGCCGATGCCCAGCATCGTGAACATGAACATGTAATCCAGGTAGGGACGGAACACGGTCAGCACCGGCGGGTGAATATACCCGATGGCGACCGCCAAGACAGTCCAGACCACCAAGAGGCGGGTAAATATTTCAAAAATTTTTTTCATCTCTTTAACTCACGCGCGATAAAGATACGCCGGCGATGATCCGTGATCAAAAGCCCCGCGATGATAATAGAAAGGCCGGCGGTGAGGACCGCGCCGTGATTTTGCATAAACACTTCGATCAGACAGGCGACCGTCAGCACGAACATGCGGTGCGGCTTGGCCATCGGACCGGCGAAATACTGCCTGGTGCCCAACGAGGCGCCGAACGCTCTTAAATACGCGGACAGGACCGCCAATGCCGCGGCGATCCACCCCAAAATGGAATGCCCGCAGGCGTAACCGGCAGCGGCCAGGATCACGATGTCCTCATAGCGGTCCGGGATCTCGTTGAACATATCCCCCAGGGGCGATTTACGGTTGCCTTCAAGGGCGATGAGACCGTCCATCATATTGCAAAGAAGCCTGAGTTGAATAAAGACAGCCGCAGATAAGAAAAAAGGGCCTCCCCCCACTGCCGCGCAAGATAGAAGGACAACCCCGCCAGAATCGCAAAGACCATACCTAATATCGAAATCTGGTCCGGCTGAATGTCCGTTTTAAGCAATAGACCGGTGAACTTCTTGACCCATGTTTTTTGGCGGGTCTTTAAAGGACGCCTGTCGCTGTTTACTTCCATCATGCCCTCTCCGTCTTTTTTGTGTCTTTCGGCTTCAGTAATTGAGCATTTTAGCCCGGGACCATTCTCAGCAATCGAAAGTCACCTCCCGGTTATTCCAGACCCCGGCTGAGCAGGTAGTCCTTCACTTCTTGGATACGGAATTTCCTGAAATGAAACACTGACGCCGCCAGTAGGATCTGCGCCCCGCCTTTGACCGCGCCGTCATAAAAATGTTCCAGCTCCCCGGCGCCGCCGGAGGCGACGACCGGCACGGTGACCGCATCCGAGATGGCCCGCGTGAATTCAAGATCATACCCGGCCAGGGTGCCGTCGCCGTCCATGCTGGTCGGCAGGATGATCCCGGCGCCCTGATCCTGGCATTCCCGCGCCCAGTCAACGGCATCTTTCCCGACTGGCTTGGTGCCCCCGGCCACCACCACCTCGAATCCCGATGGTAGGTCCTTATTCCGGCGCGCGTCAACGGCCACGGTCACACGCTCAGACCCGAACTCCTTGGCCGCTTTTTTTATCAGCGAAGGGTCTTTGACTGCGGCGCTGTTCATCGATACCCGGTCGGCGCCGGCCGCAAGGGTGAGCTGTATATCTTCGAGACTGGAAATGTCCCCGCCGACCGTCAGCGGGATCGAGATGACGGCGGCAACGTTGCGGACCCATTCCAGGCGGGTTTTTCTGCTCTCCAAAGTGGCGGCGATATCGAGCATGGCCAGCTCATCCGCGTGTTCGCGTTGATAAAACGCCGCGTTTTGGACCGGATCGCCGGCATCCTTGAGATCCGCAAAGTTGACGCCCTTGACGACTCGGCCGTCTTTCATGTCGAGGCATGGCATGATTTTGATCGTTTTCATTCCACTCCTCACGTTCAGCATATTAGATTAAAGGGCCAGGACACGACCTGGGGTCACCGCCAATGAGTTGTTTGACCTTTCCACTCACGTGGGACCATCCCCTTTATGTTAAGAGACATCGTCCGTTCTTTTTAAGCATTTTCTTAATTCCTGATCATTTTACGCCTGAAAGGGAGTAAATCCAACAAAAATGGAGGTATTTTGAGGTGAGCCGGGCAATTCAGCACCCGGGTGTCGAATTGTGAAAAAGGGCGCCGTCCCCTTTACTGCCCGGCAACGGCAAGCATGTCCTTGGCGTGCTTGACGGAAACCGCGCTTTCGCGCTGGCCGCTCATCATTTGGGCGACTTCCTTAACGCGTTCTTTCGCCCGGAGGCTGATGACTTCCGTCAGGGTCTGGCTTTCATGAACGGATTTCGTTACCTTTAAATGCAGATCGGCAAATGAGGCGATTTGGGGCAAATGCGTGATCAGCAGCACCTGACGGTAATCGGAAATCTCTTTTAATTTTTGTCCCGTTACGGTACCCAGGCGTCCGCCGATCTGGGCGTCGATCTCGTCGAAAACGAGCACGCCGATGGGGTCGACCTCAATCAAGGCCTTTTTCAACGCGAGCATCACCCGCGCCGCTTCGCCGGAAGACACGATATCGGCTAAAGGCTTAAGCTTCTCACCGGCATTGGGGCTGATGTAAAATTCAATATGATCCGCGCCTTCAGGGCCAAAATCCTTTTTTGTGAACTTGACTTCAAAAAGAACATGAGCGATGCCGAGACATTTAAGTTCATGCTCGACCGTCTTCTTTAAGCTCCGGGCCCTTTTTTTACGCTCCCGCGTGATATCCTGGGCCAACAAATTTAACTGGTCCTTTTGCGTTGTAAGCCTTTTGCGCAATTGCGTGTCATTGTTCTCAAGGTTGGCCAGGAGTTCATATTTATTTCTGGCCTCTTCCAGGAAACGCGCGGCGTCAGTAACCCCGGGGCCGTATTTGCGCAGAATCGTGTGATAGGCATCGCTTTGCTCGGTGATGTGATGGGCCTCCTCCTCATTGAAAACCAGGTTATCCCGGTAATCCCGCAGGAACGACAAAAGCGTTTCATGCACGTCCTGCAGGGTATCAAGCTGCGTGGCGAGGTCCTGGCTGTATTCATCGAGGGCGCTTAATTGTTTCATCGGGGCAAAGCAGCGGCTGATCATCTCGGAAGATGAACACTCTGTCTCCCCTAACGATTGGATCATTTCCCCGGACAGCTCGTTTAATTTTTCCATGCTGTCGATCTTGATCTTTTTTTGTTGGTTTTCATCATAACTGTCTTGATCAAGGGGGACCTGCTCAAGCTCCTTGATCTGGTGACCGAGCAGGTCAAGCTCTCTGGCGCGGTTTTGAGACAGGGCCTGCAGTTGATCGATCTCCTTGATCGTGGCGGTATAATCTCGGTAGGCGGATTTATAGCGTCCGGACAGCTCATCAAGGTCGCACAGCTGATCTAGAAGTGATAAATGGGATTCGCTTGAACGCAGCATCTGGTGGTCATGTGGCCCGTGAAAATCGACAAGCCGAGATCCGATGTCTTTGAGTTGGCGTATATTCACGGTCTGTCCGTTGACCCGGATCTTATGCCGGCCTTCAGGGGTCAGGACGCGGCGGATCACAAGCGTGTCATCCTCGGGGTCAAGGTATTTGTGCAGGAGGTCTTTTTTGATCTCCTGCAGTGTGTTTAATTCAAACACGGCCTCCAGGGTGCAGGGTTGATCAGGCCGTCTTAGATGTTGTGTGTTTAATTTTCCGCCTAAAGCCGAACGCAAGGCGCCGATGATGATCGATTTGCCGGCCCCGGTTTCCCCGGTTAAGATATTGAGTTTTTCGTGGAAATCGATGGAGATGTGTTCAATGAGGCCGAAATTGGTGATGGACAGCTGGCTGATCATGGTTCCTCTTCCTTTTTATAGGTGCAAAACCATGATACCACACATATGCTTGGTAGTCAAGAGATTGAACAAAAATATCAGCGGGAAATTTTTGAAATGAAAGCCCCCGGGGCACGGGTCGGGTCCCCGCGATAAAATATTCCCGTGCCGGGGTCATCACTCCTTAATTGGGACGTCCGGCCTTATTATATTTTTATCGTAAATATTTTTTTGAGTTACAGGGATATGGTGTTCTTTTAAGGCCTCAATACGTTTTTTATATTGGTTCTTCATCAAGGTCGTTTTAGTTTTAGGTGCTTATAAAACATTTGGCACAGATTTAGCATAATTGTTAAAATGTGCATATGCGAAC
>CAZBSU010000130.1:0-6075 GCA_964494745.1 uncultured Planctomycetales bacterium
AAAGGAAACCTCGGAAAAAGTCTCATAATTTTTCCAGGGTAAATAAGACTTGATCAATGGGGATGGGCGAAATAAACTTTAATGTTTGTTTTTTGTGTAAAAACTTTGTGTTCAGCCATTTCCTGACCTTGGTCATACGTGAGCGATTTCTTTAAATGATCAGGTAGCCGGTTGAGCTTGCGGGTAAAAGCTTTTCTTGCGGATGCAGCGTCTTTGGCTTTTAAGCGCACGATTAATGTTAGTTATAATACTCCCCAAAAACTGGACCAGTGGTTAAGGTGTAAAAGCATGGTACAATACACCAGGACCAAAGGAGGTCCATGATGGCAAAGAGACGCAAGTTCAGCAACGAGTTCAAAGCCAAAGTGGCGCTGGCCGCCCTCAAAGGAGACTGAACGATGGCCGAACTCAGCTCAGAGTACAGTGTTCATGGCAACATGATCAACCGATGGAAGAAAGAAGTTCTGGAACAGCTGCCATCGCTCTTTGGAAGCAATAACGGCCATGACCCGGACAAAGAGCAGTTGATCGAAAGCCTTTACAAGCAGATCGGCAAGCTCAGCGTGCATAACGAATGGCTTAAAAAAAAGCTCGGAGACTGACGGCAGCGGAAAAACGGCCTCTTGTCGAGCCAGAGAATTTTCGTGTCATGACTGGGGCACCCGGTATGTGCTGTCCTGGCGGCTGAGCAACTCGCTTGAAGCAGGATTTTGCGTCGAGTGCTTAAAAGACGCTTTGAAGCTCGGCAAACCGCAGATCTTTAACACAGATCAGGGCGTTCAGTTTACGAGCACCGACTTCACGGACGTTCTCAAAGAACAAGGCATTGCCATCAGCATGGACGGTCGCGGTCGGGTCTTCGACAATATTTTTATTGAACGGCTCTGGCGCACGGTCAAATACGAGAATGTTTACATCCAGGAATACCGGTTTATTCCTGAGGCCCAGCAGGGCTTAAAAACATATTTTGACTTTTACAATACGGATCGTCCGCATTCCTCGCTTGAGGATCGGACTCCGTGGGAAGCGTATACGGGGCTCGAAAGCTTACTATTCCTTCCCAAAAATTAAATCGCTCTTATCCCTTAACTCTGTCTGTTTCTGGTCTTGACAGAGGGGAGTACTTTACTTTATTTTTTTAAAGGTAGCGACGTTCTAATAAGTCTAAAAATAAATGACTATTTTCTACATTCCTTAACATCCTTGTATATCCTCTAATTCCACGTGACCCAGCCCTCTTATGATAGCGGGGAGTTTTGTTATGAGATTACTTTAGTAGAAACTTCAGCCGGTAAGGAGACAGCCAGCCGTTATTTCGGGATTGATTTGTAAGGATTCTATGCTAATATCGTGCTAATGTAACAGGCTCCAAAGCGGTAAAATACCATAAAACACCAAACAATACATTTCCCCCTAACTCCTGCCAAGACAAAAGATTGCAAAATAACATAAATCATTGTAAAATAACGAGATGCGATTCATGACCTGTGGATCGTCAGGCCCGCATGCGCCAGAGGCGGTGGATCTGTTTGTTGCGGTAATCTTCGGGGATGGTCTTGGAGGTTATCTCGACCAGATCGGTGACGTTCAGCCCGTCCAGCTTCGGCTGGAACCGCTGATGGTTCGTGGAAAAGAAAATAATCCCGCCCGGTTTCATGATCTTCAACACATCCCCCAGTAATTGAGGGTGATCCCGGTTTATATCAAATCCCTTATCGCGCAGTTTATCTCCGGAAAAGGAAGGCGGGTCCACGAAGCACAGGGAGAAGCGTTTCTTTTTCCGCGCGGCCTTCTCGAGGAAAAAAGACGTGTCGGATTTGATGAACTCGTGTTGCTTGCCCTGCAGGCCGTTCAATTCCATGTTTTTTTTAGCCCACGCCAGATAAGAAGCGGACCGGTCAACCGTGACCGTTGACCGAGCGCCGCCCGCGGCCGCGGCGCAGGTGAACGCGCCGGTGTAGGCGTAAAGATTAAGAAAATCCTCACCCTTGGCCATGTCCCGGATCATCACGCGGGTATCGCGGTGGTCGGAAAATAATCCCGTGTCCAGATAATCATCCACATTGACCCAGAATTTCAGGTCGCGTTCATTGACCGTGAAGCCTTTATTGCTGCGTCCCAATCTTTTGTAGCGGGGAGAATCGTCTTTTGTCCGCGTGCGCCGGATGCGCTGATGGACGTGTTTTTCCGGGATGTCCAGAGTTTCTGCCACCGCCCGGGCCATGCGGGGAAGCCAGAGCGGTCCGGTTTGCGTGCGCTCATACTCCGCGATCACGGCATGGCCTTTGTACCAGTCGACCACGGCGCGGATTTCCACTATATCCCAGTCGTACAGGCGGAAACAATCAATGTTCTGGCGGCGGAATTTTCTGGAAAGATGGCGGAACCGTTTGCGGATGCGGTTGGACAGGAGCCGGGCGTGATAATCAAGCTTTTCGGGCGTCATGTAGGGCCGGGGCTTCGCCGGCCGGCGCAGCCCTGGTCCCGGTTTCTTATTTTTGTGTTTAAACGAAGACATAAGATTAAATATTATATCATAATCTTACGGATTTTCCTCTTAGGCGACGGAGGATGGCCTTGTGGCACGAATAAACGTTTGTGCTTATCGGATGAGAAAGGTATAATGTCGCTCAAGCAAGCTAGGCATGCATCTGGCGGGCTTTGACAATAGCATGGGGGCTGATTGATGACTGAGCCGAAAATGCGGCATGTGAAAAATTGTTACGGTTGCGGCAAGACCAATCCTGTCGGCCTGAAAATGACCTTCGCGGTGCACGCCGACCATATCATCGGCACATTGCTCACCCATACGAACCATGCCGGCCCGCCAGGGGTCGTGCACGGGGGCGTTATCGCGGCGGCCGTGGACGAGTCTTTTTCTGTTTTCACCCGCAGCGGCCTGGGTCAGGACGCCCTCACGGTCCGGCTCGAGATGGTTTACCGTCAGCCGGCCGCTCTCGGCACAACCCTGGCGGTCGATGTTCGCCTGAAAGAAGAGACCCGCAAGACCCTGAACGTTAAGGCCGTTGTCACGGTAGAGGAGAAGGTTATCGCCGAGGCCGAGGGCACTCTTTTTAAATGGCAGCCGGATAACCCGTCATGATCCATCCCGAACGTATTTTCGCGATCCGTCAGGCCGAATATAAGCAGGGCCCGGTGGTTTACTGGATGAGCCGCGACCAGCGCGCCACGGATAATTGGGCCTTGTTGTTTGTCCAGCAGCAAGCCCTCAAACACAAAGCCCCTCTGCTGGTGGTGTTTTGCCTGGTCCCGGACTTTTTACAGGCGACCCTGCGGCAATATGCCTTCATGCTTAAGGGGTTGGACGAAACCTCCGGAGACCTCCGAAATAAAAATATTCCTTTTATTCTCCTCAACGGCCGGCCCGGGAAAGTCTTGCCGGATTTTATCCGCGAAGTCGGGGCCGGGGCCCTGGTCACGGATTTTGACCCCTTAAAGATCAAACGGAAATGGAAAAAGGCGGTTAACCGCGGTCTGGATATCCCCTTCTTCGAGGTGGATGCCCACAATATCGTGCCCTGCCGCATGGCCTCGCCCAAACAGGAGTTCGGGGCTTATACGATCCGGCCCAAGATCCAGCGTTTGTTGCCGGATTATCTCGCGGATTTTCCTGCGCTTCAAAAACATCCGGTATCGTTTAAAAAGAAGACAAAAAGTTTTTCCCTTCCCACGGTCCTGGAAAAGCTGAAGCTTGATCGGTCTGTCGAAGAGGTCAGCGGATACGTGCCGGGGCCGGCTGCCGGCCGAAAGGCCCTGAAAGATTTTTTAAAGAAAAAGATCAATGCTTATCCGGCGGGCCGGAATGATCCCAATCTCGACGGGCAATCCGGGCTTTCGCCTTATCTGCATTTCGGCCAGATCGCGCCCCAGCGCGTGGCGCTGGAAACGGTCAAGGCCAAAGGCGTCAAACCCGAGGCCCGGGAGGACTTCCTCGAGGAAATGGTCATGCGCCGCGAGCTGTCGGATAATTTTTGTTTTTACAATCCGCATTATGATTCGGTCCTGGGTTTCCCGGATTGGGCGCGGCGGACATTGAATACGCATCACCGGGATAAAAGGGAATACCGATACACGCTTAAACAATTTGAGGCGGCGCGCACCCATGATCCGCTCTGGAACGCGGCCCAGAAAGAAATGGTGGCGCGGGGCAAGATGCACGGTTACATGCGCATGTATTGGGCCAAAAAGATATTGGAATGGAGTCCGTCGCCGGGGCAGGCCCACAAGATCGCGGTTTATCTGAATGACAAATACGAATTGGACGGCCGGGATCCTAACGGGTATACGGGTATTGCCTGGTCGATCGGCGGGGTGCATGACCGCGCCTGGGGCGAGCGGGCGATCTTCGGCAAGATCCGTTACATGAGTTACAACGGCTGCCGGTCTAAATTCGAAGTTGAGAGGTATATCCATGCCATGAACAACCTGCCCACGAAGAATTATTGATTCATGCCGGAATTACCCGAAATTTAGACCATTGTCAATGACCTGGCCGCGCACGGGATAGCCGGGGCGCGCATCATTGGATTCAAAGTTATCTGGCGGCGCACCGTTAACGAATGCCCGGACCGTTTTTTGAAAAAGCATCTGATCGGCCGCTGCATCAAGACCATTTCCCGCCGGGGCAAATATATTGTTTTTCATCTCGATCATGATCAGCAAGCCCTGCTGCATTTGCGCATGAGCGGGCGGCTCCATATCCACCGCATCCGCGATCCCTGGGGCCGGCACGAACATTTCGGCCTGCGGTTTGAGGATGGCCGGGAATTACGGTTGCATGATACGCGTAAATTCGCACGCTTTTATGCCGGCCCAGACACAGAGGCTCGTCTGCAATGCCTCGGCCCGGAGCCCCTGAATCCTCGGTTTAAGGTATCTGATTTAAGGAATATTCTTCACAACAAAGATCGGAGGCTTAAGTCCTGGCTGTTGGATCAGACCTTTCTGGCAGGGCTGGGAAATATTTATGTGGATGAAACCTTGTGGGCGGCCCGTCTGCATCCGTTAAGGAAGAGCTCGGAACTTAATGCGAAGGATATCGGCCGTCTTTACCGAGCTCTGCGGCGGATTCTGATTCAGGCGGTCTTGAATGGTGGAACGTCACTGGGTATCGGGATGAATAACTTTCGCAGTCTTTCGCGCCGGCCCGGCCGTCATCGAGCGGCCCTGCGTGTTTACGGCCGCCGGGGCAAGCCCTGCCCGCGTTGCCATTCGGCCCTCCAACGCCTAGTGGTGGCCCAGCGCGGCACGCATATTTGTCCGATCTGTCAGCCTAAGCCCCAAGCATAATTTTTGATGTTCATTTTGTTTATTGCAGTATGGCAGTGTAAAATGAATAAAAGTTTTTGAATACTTTAGAACCGTTAAGCTCAGAATAAAATTTTTTTATGATGCGACGCCACCTGTATGTTTTTCTGTTATTGACCGCGGTTTGCTGCCTGTTTTACGCCGGCAGCCTGACCCATGAATTTTTGATGGACGATTTTCTGGTGCTGTTCGGCCCGCAGGGGGTCATCAACCGTTCGTTTGCAAGCCTGTTCAGCAGCATCCAGGTCAATTTTTATCGCCCGGTCGGGCATATTGTTCTGTGGGTGTCCAGCCGTCTTTTCAGCGCCTTTGCCCCGGCCTACCACGCGCTCAATATCTTCCTGTTTGCGGTTGTCTGTTTTTTGTTTTTTGTCCTGGTCCGGCGCTGGACCGGCGACGAAAAGGTGGCCTTATTGACGGCCCTGCTTTTTGCCGTGCACCCGATCAACAGCATGCTGGTTCAGTATGTGACCGCCAACATCATCAGCACCTTTGTGATCAGCCTGCAGATCGGTTTTTTGTTTTTTTTGATCTTTCTGGACAAGAAAAATTTTGGCGCTTATGGCGGGAGTCTTTTGTTCTTCCTGGCCGGATTGTTGTCACACGAGATGGCGATCGTTTTTCCTCTCTTTTTGATCTGTTATCTTTTTTTCATCAAGGGCTGGCGCGGACGCCGGATTCTCTCGACGGTCTGGCCGTTTTTGACGGTAACGGCACTTTACGGCTGGTGGCGCTGGCATTTCTTCA
>CAZBSU010000131.1:0-6001 GCA_964494745.1 uncultured Planctomycetales bacterium
GGGGGCGCTTATTTTTGTATCCGCCCGCCCGGGTTCCTGAAGAGAAATCCCGATATCCGGTTTGTTCTTCCGCTTGTTGTGGGCTCGTTATTCTGTTTTTTTCTTCTTCCAAGTCATGTCCCGGGTAACGAAGTCTGCTATCAGCGTTTTTCGAGCATGGTCTTTTTGAGCCTGATCGTGCTTGGCGGTGTTTGGGCCGGGGTGACCGGTCGCCGTTTCCGAATAATGGCTGTCGCTGTATGTCTGTTCCATTTGACCCTTTGGACAAATTGTCTGCTGGATTTTCAAAAAGATAACCGTGGGCTCACCCGGGATTTTTTCCCGCAAGAGACACATGATAAAATTTTAACGGGCCTAATCTTTGACCCGTATTTTAGGCGCTTCCCGACCTATATTCATTTCCCCAGCTATTATATCGTTTGGAACAAAGGGATCGCCGCCACGGCCTTTTTGCGGTGGGGTTATTCTCTTTTCCATAATGATCTGCCGAAAAAGAAACTGCCTGTTTATGATGAATGGATCGGCAAGGATGCGCGCTTTGAGCAGGACAAACTCAGCGCAGACTATCTGCTTGTCCGGGGTAAAATCCCTGAAACCTATCAGGACGCGGTTTTGGCGGACTTTAAAAAACTCCGCGAAGAAAACAAATGGGTCTTATATGAACGCCGCAAACCGTTCCGGCCCCGGCCTTGATCAGTTTCGGGGTCAGGAAAAAGCCGGGGAGCCCTTATCCTTCAGGGATTCTGAGCATAGGGGGGCGGGAGTAAACCGCGTTTTTTTAGAAAGTTAAAAGGCCTCGGCAAGGTAGTAATTTGGGCGCAGATGTGATATAACATGTTTAACTGCATGGCTGTTAATTCCTTGAAATGCGAGCCGGGTCAGCCCGTCAGGGGCTTTCTTCCCCGGAAGGGATATTATGAAGAGTAGTAAATTGTTTTTAGTAGTTGCCATTTCGATAGGCTTATTGGCCGTGCTCGGACGGTTCCTCTATCCGGGGTTTTTGGTTCAGACAACCTGGCCTGTTCCTAAACGCATTATTGTTGTGACTATCGATACCCTGCGGGCCGATCATGTCGGCCGTTACGGTTATCCGCGGCCGACCTCGCCTTTTCTTGATTCCCTCGCGCGCCAGGGCATCGTCTTTACGGAGGCGCTGGCGCCCATGCCCACGACTTCACCGTCACATGCCTCGATCTTTACCGGTCTTTATCCGATTCAGCATAATGTCCTGAAGAACGGATTCAAACTCGACAAAAAGTTCGTGACCCTGGCCGAGACGTTAAAGCCAAAAGGCTTCCGCACCGCGGCGGTGGTCAGTACCGACCGCCATTTTGCCTGCGCGGATATTGATCAGGGGTTTGACATCTTTGACGAACCGGTCTTGAAGACCCGCAAATACCGCCCCGGGAATGAAACGGTCGACAAGGCGATCCAGGTCCTGGAGAAGTTCGGGCCGGAGGACAAAGTCCTTTTTTGGCTGCACCTTTTCGACCCGCACACGCCGCATCAGCCTCCGGCCGAGCATCGCCGCGTGTTTGAGCAGGTGAGCCATGAAGAGAAGAAGAACGTTATTGATTTCCTGCGAAACAGCCACCATGTCCCGTATGATTATTACAACAATGACCCGGCCACGATGCTGGCGACCTATGACGGGTATGACGGCGAAGTGCTCTTTGCCGACACGGAACTCAAGCGGCTTTTCGATGCCTACACCCGGGCGGGGCTGGGCGACGACACGCTTTGGATCATCACGGCCGATCATGGCGAGGGCCTGGGCAATCATGACTGGCCTCTGCACGGGAAAAATATTTATTACGAGGCCGTCCACGTCCCGCTGATCTTTTTTTTCTCAAACAAGCCAACGCAGGGCCTTGAGTATGACCGGTTCGTGGAACTGGTGGATATCTCGCCGACGGTGCTGGACCTTCTCGGCGAAGACCCGGTCGAGGCCATGGCCCAGGTCAAAGAGCTGCAGGGAACGTCGCTTGTGCCGTTATTCGACGGCCGGTCCGGGGCCGCCCGGGGGGAGTCACTCTTTTTGCAGCGACGGGACTACGATCCCGCCAACCGGCCTTTGTTCATGAACCCGCGCACCGCCAATTACGAGGACGGCGAGAGGTTCGCCTTGCAGGACAACCGGTACAAATACATCCATTGGACCGCCGGGCCGGATGAGTTTTATCATATTGAGCAGGATCCTTATGAATTGCATAATATCCTCGGCCGTTCTGTTTCGTTGGAAAATAAATACAAGACACGGCTGCTTGACACGATTGATCGGTTTAAAGCGGAAAAGACATCCGCGCCCGCCTCGGTCAACGCGGACATGATCGAAAAACTGAAATCCCTGGGTTATATGCAGTAACTCTGCCTGGCGCCGGCGCGGCGCAGGCAGGCCGTTGGAATCCATTTCCCGCCATGCCGAAAAAGAAATTATGGATAGCAGGCCTTGCGATCGTATTGGTTGCCGGGGGGGGCGTTTTCCTTCGCCTGGGCCGCCGGCCGATCACGGTCAATTCCACCGAACAACTGCAATCCCTGCCGTATTCCAACTGGTCCATGATCAAAGAGGAAGACCTGGGTAAATCCGGCGTGGTGCGGCATGACCGGACCGCGGTTTATCCGGGCGTCAATCTTTACAATTCGCGGCGGCGCAACGAGGCCTATCTTATGGAGATGCAGGGTGATATCCTGCATACCTGGTCGTGTGATTTCGGCGAAGAAAAAGGCTGGCAGACGACCGCGGTCACCCCTCAAGGCGATCTCTACTTTATCGTCAAACAAAAAATGCTGGGCAAGCTTACCTGGGACTCGCGTCTGCTCTGGAAAGCGGAGTTGCCGTTCCACCATTGGATCACGATGGCGGACAACGGGGATTTGTTCACCCTCGCGTATAACCCGGCCATGATCACGTATAAGGGCCGGCAGATGCCGATCCTGGATGATGCGATCACGATCCTTTCTCCCGAAGGCCACATCAAAAAAAGGATCTCGATTTATAAACTTTTCAGAAAATGGATCCGGCCGCAGAGTCTGGATATGATCCTGCTTTACGTGACCATCCGCAAGAGCAAGGGTTTTGACAATTTCGATATCAGAGAGAGCACGGTCTACGACTTGTTTCACACCAATACGATCCGGATCATCCGTCAGGATATCCCCGGGGTCTGCCGGCGCGGGGATTTGCTCGTCTCCATGCGCAATCTGGATCTTATCGCCATTATCAGCACGGAGACGGGCGAGGTGGTCTGGGCCTGGGGGCAGGGCGAGATCGAGAATCAGCATGCGCCTGTGATCACGCCCCAAGGGCATATCCTGGTTTTTGATAACGGCAACCGCCGCGGCTGGAGCCGTATCCTGAAGATTGATCCGGCCACGAACGGGATTTTATGGACATACGAGGGAGTCCCGCGCGAGGATTTTTATTCCGATTGGGGCGGGGCCAACCAGCCCCTGCCGAACGGGAATATCCTTATCACCGATTCCAACAGCGGCCGGGTCTTTGAACTGACGCCAGGAGGAAATATCGCTTGGGATTTTTTTAATCCCACGGTTCGCGGCAAGGAACGGGCCAACATCTTCCGCATGCTCCGGATCGAGCAAGGCTATTTTCAGGGGTTGCTTTGAAAATTTTGCTTTGGCCTCATTTTGTTATAAAATAATCCGTTCTATCAATCCTGTCGACGAAATGGATAAATGATGAAGGATTACATCTCCAGGCTCATCCGGTTTGTGAGCGCCGATATCTGGCGCATCCGTTCCAAACAGCTGAAGGGCTCGCGCTGGTTTTTGATCCGCAATTTGCGCGTTCTGCTTTTGGCCTTTCGCGGTTTTGACGAGGACAAATGCCAGCTGCGCGCCTCGGCCCTGACGTATTATTCCCTTTTGTCGATCGTCCCGGTGATCGCCATGGCCTTCGGTATTGCCAAGGGGTTCGGCTTCGAGCAGAAATTCGAGCAGATGCTGATGAAGAATATGCAGGGATAGGAAGAGGTCGTGATGCGTATCCTCGAATTCTCCCGCAATATGCTGGAGAATACGCGCGGCGGCATTATCGCCGGGATCGGTGTGGCGCTGTTGTTCTGGGCCGTGATCAAGGTCCTGGGGCAGATCGAGACCTCATTTAATGACATCTGGGGCGTGAAAAAGGGGCGCAGCCTGCCGCGGAAGTTCACCGATTATCTTTCGATCATGCTGATCTGCCCGGTGCTGCTGATCGCCTCGAGCAGTGTCACGGTGATGATCACCTCACAGATCACCTTATTGGTCAACAAACTGTTGTTTTTGGGGCCGGTCGGTTCGCTGATCCTGTTTTCGTTGAAGATTTTGCCCTATGCCGTGCTGTGGGTCGTGTTCACGTTTCTTTATGTCTTCCTGCCGAATACCAAGGTCCAGTTTAAGTCCGGCCTGATCGCTGGCATCCTGGCCGGGACGTTGTATCAGCTGGTCCAGTGGGCGTATATTACTTTTCAGGTCGGGGCGTCCAAATTCGGCGCGATCTACGGCAGTTTCGCGGCCCTGCCGTTATTTTTGGTCTGGCTGCAGATCAGCTGGCTCGTGGTCCTGCTGGGCGCGGAGATCGCCTTTGCCGAACAAAACGTGGATACGTATGAATTCGAGCCCGATTGCCTGAAGGTGAGCCGTTCCTTCAAACAGCTTATGGCTTTGGTGATCATGCAGTCCTGCGTGAAACGGTTCCATCTGGGCCAGCCGCCCCAGACCTCGGATGAGATCGCCCATGATTTCGAGATCCCGATCCGCCTGACGCGGCAGGTGATCTTCGAGCTGAGCGAGGCCGGCCTTTTGGTCGAGGTCTTGACCGAGACCAAGGCCACGGCGTATCAGCCGGCCAGGGATATTGAAAAATTATCGGTCAAGGATGTCTTGGATGTTCTCGACAAGTACGGTTCGGACAACATCCCGTTCGCTCAGACGCCTGAGGCCGATAAATTCCGCGCGAGTGTCGCGGCCTTTGACAAGACGATCGCCCGTTTGCCGGAGAATTACGTGTTGAAGAATGTCTGACGGCCGCCGGTTTGCCGTTACGGTTTTTTGATGAACCCGTTACAAAAGGTCAGCTGATGAGTTACAGTATCCCTATTCGGAAGATAGCTCTTTTGGCCGCCAAGGCCGAGGATGGCGGGATCGCTTATTACCGGAAGATTGCCGGGCGTGTGAAGGACGATCAGATTAAAGAGTTTTGTCTGTTTTTTGCCGAACAGGAACAGGAGCATAAAGAATTTTTTGAAAAAATCGCGGCTGAGACCAATCCGGAAGCAAAGGGTCTTTTTACTGTTGATGTCATCAGCCTGATGAATCAAGGTATAAAGAGATTAGCCGAGACCGGGTTTCAGTCGCCTTCTTTCGATGTCAGCAAAATGGATGTCGATCAGGCCCTGGAGCTTGCCTTGCATCTTGAGCAAGAAACCATTGCCATTTATGAGAAGATACGCCAGGCCATGGGGCATAATTACAATGTGGCCCTTTACAAGATCATTCATGAGGAAGATAAGCACGCTCAGACCATAGAGAATGTCATCAATAAGCGCCATCCGGAGAGGAAACGGCCTTTGTCAGGCAGTTAAGATCGTCACGGGCAGTAAAATTGTCATTTAATTTGAGCGTTAACGGGATTTTAGGCGGAAAATAGGATAAAAGTCGTATAAGTTATTCATTCTTAGGCACTTTTGTCTTGTTTTTAAGGATTGTTTGACAAATTCTCTCCAATATTGTATATTCTTTATATATCATGAATACATTAATGAACCAATATCATGTCTCCCGTATTATGGTCACGCTTTTTCCCGCTTGGAGAAAGCGCAGCCGGGGGAGGTGTGTTTAGGTCCATTAGTTAAATAAACAGAATTCGGCTATCCTAAGCCACCGACCCATAAAGTCGGTGGCTTTTTTAATGAGGGCGTAATTTATGGAGCGTAGCGAACATAAATTACATGCCCGAATTAATTCCTCGTTCTGGCCCAAAGGATTTCGAAGAAATCCG
>CAZBSU010000132.1:0-5865 GCA_964494745.1 uncultured Planctomycetales bacterium
TTTAACTTAACTTTAACTGTTTTAACTGTTTAAGTAGTATTTCAGGATCGACTATATAATATTCAAAAATAAGGCCAAATCTAATGATCATCTTCGTCATATGAGACTCTTTCGACACTAGACCAAAATTTAAAAAGACCACCCGTGTTGGAACCTCCCCTCAACCTTCATTCTCGACAATCTATACATGTTGATTACAAGAACACAAAATAACGATGTCAAAAACTATCCGTGTTTATTTGCCTAAAGGGGGAGGTCAAAATAACTTCTCGTGATTAGGGTGATCAAAATTGTCATCGGCTCAAGAACAGCATCGGGCCGGCGTGATAGATTTTAGAAAGCCGCAAGCCTTTTTCATGACGAATTGCGACAAGGCCGGTTAATCATTTGAATGTTGCCTTGCTAATACCAAATCAGCGGGCGTAATCATAAACAGTGTATTGCCCGTTACTGTGCATATGATGGGCGGCCTCGATATTCGCAAAAAAATCAGGCCGAATTCTTGCGATCTCTTCTTCTTGGAACGTCGAAGGTGTCAGGTCGCTGATCTTCGCCAGAGTCATCTCCGCCCCATAAACTTTAAAACCGTGCCTTTGTCTGACCCGGACCGGACAATCAACGTCGGCATCCAGCAAGCCACCGTTCCTGGCCGTAGCACAATCAAAAACCAAGGGATTCTTTTCATGCGCCTTCCAAGCATCGGACAAGGGACTCTTGCTGAAGAAGGCCATCAACGTCGAGCACCGATCAGCATTGCCGGTGGTCCCAATGCTGCTTAACAACCACCACCTATCTTTAACCTTAAAAACCATGGAGTCCGCGGCGTTGACATGGCTCATGATATCCTTTAGATATACCCATCGCATGGGAAATTCGACACATTTATAAAGTCGAATCGCTTTGGCCTCTGCGGTTTCTGGGACCATATACAATTCCCCTTCATACTCGAAGACATATGGAAAAGACACATGAAACGGTTCCTCTAGGACAGGCCCCAAAATATTGTAATTTTTCTCATCTAGGATCTCAACCGCAGTGATACGTCCCTGCTCCTCACGACAGGAACAATCCTCCACGAAACAGATTGTTCGTTTTTCCCGGGTGACAATGAAAGGATCAGCAAAATATCTCCCGGGCGGATTCTTTATCTCCATACCCCGGCGCAAGACCGCCTCCCGCCAAGGTTTCCTGACAAAGGCCACACTCCATCTAAGCCGCCGATGAAACACATATCGCCAGGTGGCAAAAAGGACATAAGCCCAAAAGGTGCATAACAAATAAACGCTGGATTGAAAAACGGATGGCTCACGCAAAACCGGCCCGTCGAAAGGACATTTCTCTTCCGGCGGTGGCAGCCGGTCATGAACGGCATAATCCAATACCATCCCGGCTAAATACGGGTTGCTCTCATGATAAAGATTAACGATGTTTTCCGTGTAGGACTGAAGCGTGGGGATATTGGCCCTGAGCAGGACAAGGCCGCCGTCGAGTTCTTCGGTCAAGACCTGAACAATGAAACCCGTTGACGCCTTCTTAAAATAGACCTCCCAAAAACCAGGCGGGCCTCCTCTGTTCCAGCGGTTATCACCATGGTGGAAGGAGATGATCCCCTCTCTAGCCGCTTTCAGGATGTCCCCTTTGAATATCCCCGGGGCGTTGCCCCGGATCAGCATATCCAAATCAAGAGATTTAATCTTGTCAATGTCTTGTCTGGGATACCGTACCGTAAGCCCGGATGGCGAAAAGATCGGATGCAGATGAAGGACCGGCCTGACTTGAAATTCTCCCAGATCGCGTCGCTTATAATGCTCCTTGATCTTAGGAGAAAACGGTGACAAAACGGCATGTTCGGCCAAGGCCAAAAGTCTAAAGAAAGATTGATTGATAAACCGCGACAAGCCTCGAGTCTTAATCGCAAACAGGGCCCGATTCCAGAAGCCAGGCTTGATCAGGCCGTTTTTATTCAGCAAAAAGAAAAGGTCGACCTGATCGCTCCCGGCCAACCGGCTCACCGTATCGTAAAGATACCGGTCAACTTGAAACGACTCGAGAAGAATACCGATTTTTTTCAATCTCGCCCCTCTTCTGTAGATGCCCTTTAACAAATACCATAGAAGCACGCCCGGATCCATCAATAGACCCCATCATGCCTTTTAATTATATCAATAGGCACACAGAAAACAAGAAATCAACCTGGGGATGCACAGCTGTCAGAATCCGACATGGATGGAAAGAAAGGGGGAACTTCCGATGAGGTCCTGAAAATTAGCCCGCGAAGCCTTTCCAGAGGGAGAATATCGGCAGATAAACGCCGGCTAGGATAAACCCAACGATACCGCCCACCACAATGATCAGAATGGGCTCAAGCAACACCAAAAATCGGTTCAGCAGATAATCAGCCTTTTCATCGAAATGCACGGCAAGTTTTTCAAAGGCCAAAGAGATATTTCCCTTTCGCTCAGCTATCCCGATCATCTCCAGCATGATCACCGGAAATATCGGTTGACTGCGAAAGGCCTCATACAGGGCAACACCCTGCGAGATCTGCTCTTCAACCTCATAAACAGAAGCCTCGAGCTTTTTGTTCCCGATCGTACTCCGGGCGATCTGCAGACTGCGGGTGATCTGAAGTCCTGATCCGCTCAATAGCCCCAGCGTGCGGACAAAACGGCCCAAGCTTAAGATATAAATGATCTCGCCCAGAATCGGCATACGTATTTTCCAGTTATCGAAAAGACGACGCAGCCTGGGGACCCGTTCCAAATTACGGTAGAGATAATACAGGCCGCCCAAAACAAGAAAAAAGGCGACGGGAAAATAAACCGTTCGAATTATATTAGAGATGAACATCAGGATTTGAGTGATCATCGGCATTTCTGCATTAATGCTGTTAAGAACCCGCTCGAAGGTCGGGACCACGAAAATAAACATGAACATCATAACCAAGGCGGCGATAATTAAGACTATCGACGGATAAATCGTAGCGCGTTTGATGCGTGAAATAAACTGTTTCTGCGCTTCCAGATACAGGGAGAGTTCCTTCAACAACGGCACCAGCCCGGCCCCGCTCTCGCCAACGGTGATCATCGCGATATAGATATTCGAAAAGATATTCGGGAATTCGGACACGGCCTCGGTCAGCGTATTTCCGTTCTCGATCTGAATCATCATTCGGCTGACCACCAACTGCATCGTCAGATCCTCAGTCTGGCGCCAAAGGATATTCAGCGAGGATAAGATCGGGATGCCGGCCTCAATCAGAGAATACAATCGATGAGTGAACATCAACAGGAGATCCAGACTGACCTTCTTCCGGTATAGCTGGCTGGTCCTGAACGGATGCGCGCTGATAAAATAAAGATTTGAACTACGCAGGTTCTTCTTGATCGCCTGAGCATCCACGGCCTCTACCAGGCCACAAAAGCTTTTGCCAGTTTCGTCGCGAACCTTATAAATAAAAATCTGATTAGTTGTCTTCTTCCGTGAGGGTGGCACCGAGAACCTCCTGTACTGTCGTTAATTTATTTAAGGCCTTATGCATGCCGGCCATCTTCAGGGTCCGCATGCCATTTCGAACCGCCCTTTGCCTAATCTCCTGTTCGTTGCCCTGGTGGACAATCAGCTTGCGGATATCTTGATCGACCATCAGGACCTCGAAAAGCCCCTCCCGCCCCGCGAATCCCGTCCCGAAGCATTCTTCGCATCCGACCGTTTCGGCCAAGGTGATTCTCTGCCCGGGAGGACTTATTGATTCGAACTCCTTACGCTCGTCCGGCAAAGGCTCATATTCACGCTTACAGGACGGGCACAAACGCCGAACCAACCGCTGGGCGATCACGCCGATCACGGCCGAACTGATCAAAAATGGCGGGATGCCCATGTCAAGCAAACGCGTGACCGCACCTGGCGCGCTATTTGTATGCAAAGTAGATAACACCAAATGCCCGGTCAAGGCGGCCCGGATCGCGATCTCGGCGGTCTCCGGGTCGCGGATCTCGCCGACCATGATGATATTCGGATCATGCCGGAGGATATGCCGGATCGCCCGCGCAAAGGTGTAGCCCGCCTGGGGATTGATGTTGGTCTGACTAATACCCGGTAATTCATACTCAACCGGATCTTCGATCGTGATAATGCTTTTATTTGGTTTATTCACCGTATTCAGGATCGAATAAAGCGTCGTGGTCTTTCCGGCGCCGGTAGGCCCGGTGGCCAAAATCATGCCGTAAGGCCGCCGGATCAAACGCCGGATAACTTTGATATCAGCTTCCTCCAGTCCCAGACTTTCGATGGGCCGGTGGATATATTCTTTATTCAAAATACGCAAAACCACATTTTCCCCCATAATATCAGGGATACTGCTGACCCGGATGTCATATTCCACGTCCGCGGTCTTAAATGAAAACCGGCCGTCCTGGGGATGACGCGTCTCGGCCAGGTCCATACCGGCCATGACCTTAACCCGGGACACGACCTTGCGGTGGATCTCCTGCGGCACGGATAACTTTTCGTACAACTCCCCGTCGATCCGATGACGCACGCGCATCTTATCTCTTTGCAGCTCGATATGGATATCCGAAGCGCGTTCGTTAATCGCCCGCACCAGCATGGCCTCGACCAGACGGATAATCGAGATTTCCTGTTTCTCCCCGGACTGCAGGTCGCTGATAACCTGCATGGTCCGAAAGGCATCGTAGCGTTCCTCTAAACTCTGCCGGATCTGGTCCTCGTCCGCCATCACCGGTTTCATCTGATACCCGCTGATATAGCGCAGCTCCTGCAGGGCCTCGATTTCCAGCGGATCATGAATAGCCACCGTCAAGGTATTATGCTCAAGCGAAACCGGCATGACGCCGTAATTGTTCAAAAGCTCATACGGGAAAACGCCGAGGAGACTCTCCTGAATATCGAGTTTTGTCAGGTCGACCATGGGCAACTGATACATCTTGGCTAGGGTTTCGGAAAGCTGCTGACGGGTAATCAGCCCTTTAGAAACAAGGATCTCCCCGAGCTTCTTATCCTGCTTTTTCTGCTCCTGCAGAGCGGTATGCAGCTGGGTTTCGGTGATCATCCCCTCTTTGACAAGGGTGTCGCCCAGACGCAGGGCGCCTTCCTCGAAAGACTGAGTCGCCTTATCAGGCCCATCATCAGGGCGGTGGAAAAGCGTCATGTGGATTAATCTCCTCCCAATTAATCATATTGGCCACGAAAGACATAAAAGGAATCGTACAACTGTTCTTCAAATTAGCGTCATAATTATAATTCCTGTTAGCGAAAACATTCAAATTGAATGCCGTCCGCGGAGAGGTGCCGTCTTCCTGCAGTCCGCGAACCGCCATCGCCCCGTTGAAATTCAACGTATCTTTACTGAATTTATTTCCTAAAGCCGTCAGTTGTCCGTAAGCGTCGCCCTCTCCGTCCGCGATCAAAAAACCTTCGATCGTCATATCCGAAGGCGAACTCTCGGGGATGATAATATCCCGTTTAGAAAAAAGCCCGACCTGGGGACTGACGCCGCCAGCCGCTATAGCCGTCAAATCTCCGGTAACGTAAATATCTCCGCCCGAGACAAACAACAAGGAATCCGTGTAATCACCGGCTATGTAAATATCTCCTTCCGCAAAAACGATACCGTTGGCCGTCGCCGGTTCATCGAAGATATTATTTCGGGAAATACTGACCGGCGCCATATAATCACCGTTGACATATTTCCCGGAGGCCTTGGCCAGATCCCGATACCGTTCCGTATCCACCCCGGGGAATGTGATCGAGGTAAAGGCCTGGGGAGGATTGCTCATAAACTCGACAAACGGGCTGGTCTCTCCGTATACGCCACGGAAATAATAGACATCGCCGTGTATGATG